>JAFSWM010000104.1 GCA_017444485.1 Bacteroidaceae bacterium
GCGGGCGAGACGCCCGCGCTCCCAGGGGGCTGCGGTGGCAACCTCAAAACCTAAAAACCTTAGAACCTAAAAACCTTAAAGAATGAACAGAATGGAAAACGCATCCGAAACCGTGTTGCTCAAAGGCAACGAGGCCATCGCCCATGCCGCCATCAGATGTGGCTGCGACGGATACTTCGGCTACCCCATCACCCCACAGAGCGAGGTGCTCGAGACGCTTGCCGCTGAGCAGCCCTGGGAAACGACAGGCATGATAGTGGTGCAGGCCGAGAGCGAAGTGGCCACCATCAACATGCTCTACGGCGGTGGCGGCACTGGAAAGCGCGTAATGACCAGCAGCAGTAGCCCTGGCATCGCCCTTATGCAAGAGGGCATCGCCTATATGGCAGGCGCCGAAATACCCGGACTGATTGTCAATGTGCAGCGCGGAGGCCCCGGACTGGGCACCATACAGCCCTCGCAGGGCGACTACAACCAGAGCACACGCGGCGGCGGGAACGGCGACTACAACATCATCGTGCTCGCGCCCCACAGCGTGCAGGAGATGGCCGACTTCGTAGACGAAGCGTTCACACTGGCCTTCCGTTACCGCACTCCCGTGATGATACTCTCCGACGGCATCATCGGACAGATGATGGAAAAAGTGACGCTGCCGCCCTTCAAGCCACGCCGCACCAACGAAGAGATATTGCGCGAGTGCCCGTGGGCAGCAAACGGCATGGGACTGAAGCAGCGTGGGCCACAGGTCATCACATCCCTCGAACTCGACCCCGCCGAAATGGAGAAGCGCAATCGCGCCCTGCAAGCCAAATACGCCGAAATCGCAGAAAAAGAAGTGCGCTTTGAAGAACAGCACACCGAAGACGCCGAATGGCTGATCGTGGCCTTCGGCAGCGCAGCGCGCATCTCGGCAAAAGCCATGGAGACAGCGCACGAGCGCGGAGAACGCGTGGGGTTGCTACGCCCCATCACGCTGTGGCCCTTCCCCGAAAAAGAGATAGCCCGGCTCGTGAAGCAAGGAGTAAGAGGCATCCTCGTGGTGGAAATCAACGCCGGGCAGATGGTCTTTGACGTTCGCCTCGCAGCCCGCCACACGCAGGTGCCCGTCACACAGTTCGGGCGCATGGGCGGCATCGTGCCCGATCCCGACGAGATACTCACCGCCCTCGACGACCTCAAAACACTCGCTGCAAATGGCTGAAGAACACAGGGCGAACACCCAGGCCGCCGAAGACTTCCTCAATGGCGAACGGCGCAGGCTGCATACGCGAAAGGCGAAAGACAAAACCCTCTTCGTACGCAACATCCTGAACAGCGTGTTTATCCTCATGGCCCTCGCCGCGATGGTGGGCGTGCTGGTCTCAAAGGTCGGTACCGACGCCCTGCACATTTCCTACGGCCTGGGCATCACAGCCATACTCGTGAAGATGGCCGAAGTGATGATGCGCATGCCATCCATGCTTCGCAAACCCGAATACGAAAAACGAAAAGACTTCTTTCATTGAACATTGATGATTGAACATTGATCATTGACCATTGCCAATACCGACAAGGTGTGGTTTCAAAAATGTTCAATGGACAACGGTCAATGGTCAATGAAAAGACAACAACTGATAAAAAAGTGGAAAGGAACGACATCATACGCCCCGAGAACCTTGTTTACGCCAAGCCGCGCCTGCTCAACGACACCCCCATGCACTACTGCCCCGGGTGCTCGCACGGCGTGGTCCACAAACTCATCGCCGAAGTCATCGACGAAATGGGGATGGAAGAGCGCGCCATAGGCGTTAGCCCCGTGGGGTGCGCCGTCTTTGCCTACAAATACATCGACATTGACTGGCAGGAAGCAGCCCACGGACGCGCACCAGCCATAGCCACCGCCTGCAAACGCCTATGGCCCGACCGCCTGGTGTTCACCTACCAGGGCGACGGAGACATCGCCTGCATCGGCACCAGCGAGGCACTGCACACCCTGAACCGAGGCGACAACGTGACGCTCATCTTCGTCAACAACGCCATCTATGGCATGACAGGCGGACAGATGGCCCCCACCACACTCATCGGGCAGAAGACCGTGACCTGCCCCTATGGGCGAGACCCCAAACTGCACGGATACCCCCTGCGACTGGCCGACCTGGCCGTGCAACTGGACGGCACAGCCTACGTCACACGCCAAAGCGTAGACACACCCGCCGCCATACGCCGAGCCAAGCGCGCCATACGCCGAGCCTTCGACTATTCCATGCAGGGGCGAGGCTCAAACCTCATTGAAATGGTGAGCACCTGCAGCAGCGGATGGAAAATGAACCCCGTGAAAGCCAACGAATGGATGCGCCAGTATATGTTCAAACACTATCCCACCGGCGACCTCAAAGACACTTTTTCCATTGAACATTGACCGTTGACCATTGACCATTAGCAATACCCTTTGCTGCTGGTGTTGGCAATGGTCAATGTTCAATGGTCAACGGTCAATGTTCAACGGTCAATGTTCAATGTTCAATAAATAAAAACACCACAATGAAACACGAAATCATCATAGCAGGCTTCGGCGGACAGGGCGTGCTATCCATGGGAAAAATACTCGCCTACGCTGGGCTGATGGAAGGCAAAGAAGTGACCTGGATGCCCGCCTACGGCCCCGAACAGCGCGGCGGCACAGCAAACGTCACCGTCATCCTCAGCGACAAGCCCATCTCATCGCCCGTGCTCAGCAGTTACGACACCGCCATCTGCCTCAACCAGCCCTCGCTCGATAAGTTCCAGCCCAAGGTGAAGCCCGGCGGCGACCTGATCTACGATAGTTTCGGCATTCAGGACAAGCCCACACGCCAAGACATCACCCCCTACCACACCCCAGCGATGCAGACCGCCGCCGAACTGAAAATGATGAAATGCTTCAACATGTTCGTGCTCGGCGGACTGCTCAAGATCCACCCCATCGTAGAAGTAGCCACCGTCATCAAGGCCCTGAAAAAGACACTGCCCGAGCGCCACTGGCACCTGCTCCCCACCAACGAACAAGCCCTGCTTGAAGGCATGAACATCATCGCGCCCCAGTAGCGCGCCCAGTCCCTTCTGCCGCCCGCAAACCTCACATTCTCCCCCCTCTTTGGGGCTTTTGCCCCTAATTTTGCCCCCTATCTGCAAAAAAACAGGCTTTTTCTTTGGCACTTTGGAACAAAGCCCTACTTTTGCATCGTCAAATGGGGCGCAGCGGTGCCCCGACACACACAGACAGATTTCTTTTTACTTGCCGCTTTCATCTAATGGTTAGGATACATGCCTCTCACGCATGGTATACGGGTTCGATTCCCGTAGGCGGTACATCTATTGGTTGAGATTTGAGACTAAACAATAAGAAGTTTCGGTTTCGCCTCTCACCCAAGATTTTACGGAAAGCGGTTCACTAATCGCTTTCCGTTTTTTTTTGTGTGTGCATCTCCCACGCAGGGAAGAAATGGGGTCAGCGGATTTTGACCCTTAAGCCCTTATTTAGAATCAACTTTGCTGATGCGCTTTGCCGCGTGGATGGCGCCGGTGGGGCAAACGAGCAGGCACAAGTGGCACCCTACGCATTTCTTGCCGTTGATGCGCGGCTGACGGCGCGCTGCATCGAAGCGGATGGCTTGATGGCCGCCGTCGGAGCAGGAGATTTCGCAGCGTCCACAGCCGATGCAAACAGCGCGGTCGATGACGGGGAATACCACGGTCTGGCGGTCGAGGGCAGAGGGGGTGACAAAATTGGGGAGTTCCTCCCCCACAATGTCGGCCAGGCGCTGGATGCCGCGCTGCCCCAGGTAGCGTTGCAGTCCGAGGACGAGGTCATCGATGATGCGATAGCCGTATTGCATCACGGCGGTGCATACCTGCACGTTGCTGCAACCAAGTTGGAGGAACTGAAGCGCGTCGCGCCAGGTTTCTATTCCGCCAATGCCGCTCAGGGGCATGGGGCCCGCATGACCTTTTGCACCGCTCATGACGGGGTCAGCAGCCATATCGAGAATACAACGCAGGGCGATGGGCTTGACGGCACGTCCGGACAGCCCGGAGATGGTTTTCTTGCCGCTAACTGCTCCGCGCGGTGGCATGGTGACGGATTTGATGGTGTTGATGGCGGACACGGCGTCGGCACCACCGAAGTAGGCTGCCAGGGCGGGCTGGGTGATGTGGGTGATGTTGGGCGTCATCTTGGGGATGACGGGGATGCTGACGCTGTCTTTGACATAGCGTGTATAGAAGAGCACCAGTTCGGGGTTTTGACCTACGTCGCTCCCCATTCCGGCGAGGCGCATTTGCGGGCAAGAAAAATTGAGTTCCACGGCGTCGGCTCCGGCGTCTTCGGCCATGCGGGCGAGCTCCATCCACTCCTCTTCGGTTTGCCCCATGATGGAGGCTACGACGACCTTGGTGGGGTAGTCGCGTTTGAGGCGGCGCAAGATGTCGAAATCTTCCTGCACGGGGTTTTCGCTGAGTTGCTCCATGTTGCGGAAGCCATAGAAGTCGCCATGGCCGCTTATGCCATGCAGGGCGTCGAAGCGGGGGGATACTTCTTTGATTTCTTGCAGGCAGATGGTCTTATAGAACACTCCAGCCCACCCCATGTCGAAGGCGCGTGCCACCATTTCGTAGTTGGTGCATACGGCCGACGAAGCAAGGAAGAAGGGGTTTTCGCACTTTATGCCGCAGAAGTCAATAGACAGGCTCGGCAGGTCTGCCCCAGGCTCTTCCACCGGTTGTTCGAGCATTTGTACCATCTCCTTGATACGGATGGGGCGGTCGTGGTGTATGCAGGCTTGCTCTGCCGCCTCGAGATCTTCGGGCTCGCAGTCCACAAGCCAGCGGGCAGCGACGGGGGCGTTGTCGAAACGTATGGCGCGTATGGCGCGTGCGGGGTCTCCCTTGCGGCATGCTTTCGTGCAGGGGGCGTCTTGACAAAGCAGGCAACGCTCTGCCTCCTGGATAAGAAACGTTTTCTTGACGTTCATAATATATTCTTTGATTAAGGTTAGTGTGTCTTTTCGTTGAACATTGAACATTGAACATTGCCAAGACCCTTGCTCTCGATTAGCAAAAATGGTCAACGGTCAATCATCAATGGTCAATGAATAATGCCGTGCTCACTTGCGGGGGACCCACGTGGCAAAATTAAGCAAAATCATTGAACATTGACGATTGACGATTGACCATTGAACATTACTAATACCGGAGGCAATGGTTTTGCAAAATGTTCAATGGTCAATGGTCAATGTTCAATGAAAAACGCTTACTTTTGCGGCGCCTGCGGGGTTGGGGGCGAAACAAACGCGGCCTTCTCCCCGCACACACATTCTTATAAAAGGTATTCTCTTTTAATCATTCACATCCCTAGTTTTTATGGACTGGATTACCAACCTCGTCACCGACACAAGTTCATTGGCCCACATCATGTTGCTTTTTGCCGTTGTTATCTCGGCGGGCATGGCATTGGGAAAAGTAAAGTTCGGCGGCATCGCCCTGGGCGCCACCTTCGTGCTGTTCGTCGGCATCCTCGTGGGGCACATCTACACATACACGGGCTTGGCAAACGAAGAAAACCTTGCCGCCCCCGCCCAGGTGCTGAATTTCATTCAGGACTTCGGCCTGATACTGTTTGTCTATTGCATCGGCTTGCAGGTAGGGCCGGGCTTCTTCCACAGTTTCAAGACTGGCGGCGGGCTGCAGATGAACTATATCGCCATCGGCATTGTGTTGCTCAACGTAGCGGTGATGCTGGGGCTCTACTATTTGGTGTTCGCCTCAAGGGGCGACGCGAAAGACCTGCCGATGATGGTGGGCGTGCTGTACGGGGCGGTGACCAACACCCCAGGTCTTGGTGCGGCACAAGAGGCTCTCAAGTCGTTCCCCAACCTTGACATGGGCGGGCTGAACATCGCCAGCGGCTATGCCTGTGCCTACCCCCTCGGCGTGGTGGGCATCATCGGTGCTACTATCGCCCTGCGTTTCATCTGCCGCATCTCGCTCAAAGACGAGGAGGAAGCCATCCGCAAGGCTCAGGAGGAGAACCCGCACGCCAAACCTCACCGCATGACGCTCAAAGTGACCAACCACAGCATCAACGGCAAGAAACTCTCTCAGATCCGCGAATTCCTCGGGCGCACCTTCGTCTGCACGCGTATGATGAAGGATGGTGAGTTTGTCAATCCGAGCCACGACACCGTGGTGGGCTACGGCGACCTCATCAACCTGGTCTGTGCGGAGGACGATGCCGAAGCAGTAAATGCATTCATCGGCGACGTGGTTGAAGGCATTGACTGGAAAGAGGAAAAGGCGCCCATTGTGTCGCGCCGCATCCTGGTGACGCAAATGGGCGTGAACGGCAAGACCTTCGGACAGATGCACTTCAGTAGTGTTTACGGCGTGAACGTGACGCGTATCACCCGCCAGGGCATGGAACTCTTTGCCGACCGTGCCCTGCGCATACAGATCGGCGACCGCCTGCTCGTGGCAGGTAGCGCAGACGACGTGGACCGTGTGGAGCGCGTGCTGGGCAACAGCGTGAAGCGCCTCGACCACCCCAACATCGGTGCCATCTTCCTCGGCATTGTGCTGGGCATAGTGCTCGGCATGCTCCCCATCGCCCTGCCGGGCATGAGCGTGCCCCTAAAACTCGGACTTGCCGGCGGCCCGCTCATCGTGGCCATACTCATCGGCGCATACAGTTACAAGTTCCACATCAACACCTACATGACCAGCGGCGCCAACCTCTTCATCCGCGAACTGGGGCTGTCGCTCTTCCTCGCTGCTGTGGGCATCAAGGCTGGCAGCACCTTCTGGAACACCGTCACGCAGGGCGATGGCCTCACATATGTGTGGACGGGCTTCATCATCACCGTGCTGCCCTTGCTCATCATGGGGTTTGTGGCGCGCAAGGTGTATAAGTTCAACTACTTCACCCTGATGGGCCTCATCGCAGGTAGCACCACCGACCCGCCTGCCCTGGGCTATGCCAATCAGACTGCCAACAACGATGCGCCGAGCGTGGGCTATAGCACGGTCTATCCCCTGTCGATGTTCCTGCGCATCCTCTGCGCACAGGCCATCATACTGTTCCTCTGCTCCTGACACACCTCCCTCCTGCTATGCTTAAAGGAATCTCCCCGCTCATCAGCCCCGAACTGCTCAAGACGCTTGCCGAGATGGGCCACGGCGATGAAATCGTACTGAGCGATGCGCATTTCCCTGCCCACAGCCTTGGCGTCACCCGTGTGATACGAGCCGATGGCCTGCGTGTGGCCGACCTGCTGCGGGCCGTGCTTCCCGTCTTTGAACTTGACTCCTACGTGGAGCACCCGCTTGTCACCATGTCGCCCGTTCCTGGCGACACGCTCGACCCCGCCGTAGAAGCGGCATACCTGGAAGCCGTCCACGCCACTAATCCCGAAATCAAGGGGTTCGGGCACGAAGAACGCTATGCCTTCTACGACCGTGCTCGCAAAGCCTATGCCATCGTGATTACTGGCGAGACCGCAAAGTACGGCAACATTATTCTCAAAAAAGGTGTCACACCGCTTTCATAATCCTCCTGCCATGAAAAGACTCTTCCTCATCCTGCTATCAGCCTGCTCGCTCGCCGCCACCGCACAGCAAAACCAAGTGGTGCGTCGTGTGAACAGCGCGTTCCTCTTCCCCGAGTTCCGCCACGCCAAGGTGATGCAAACCTTTGGCCGCCACATCGAGGTGGAGCGTGCCAACATCGCCATCAACAACGGCAGTTTCGTATATATGCAAGGCGACAGCGTGCTCACCCCGAGCAACAACAGCATCCTCGGCGTGCAGTTTGACAGCCTGCACCTCTATATGCGTGTGGACGGCATGGTGATGGGCCGCGTGTTGGCCTCCGAAAACTATAACAACCTGCTCTGCGTCACCGCTATCGACCGCGAGTTGTTTACCGAAGAAACCAACCGCGCCACGGCGATGGCCTTCCTCTCCATGGAAGCGGCACGCTTCGGCGACTACGACATCTTCGACCGCGACGAGGGCTACCCCATCTGCGACACCTACTACTTCAGCATCAAGGGACAGGTCATTCCTGCCATAGAGCGCGAGGTAAAGAAGCGCATCGACCCCGAGAAGAAGCGCGAGTTCAAAACCATGATGGCCGACCGCTGGTGGAGTTGGCGCGACCCCGAAAGCCTGGCCAAGTTGCTCCCGTTGTTCCCATAAGTTTGCCACCTCCCCCATGAAGACGTCTTTGAGACATCTGTGTGCCACTTTCGCGCTGTTCTGCATGGGGGTGGCGTTGCACGCACAACTTCTGCCCGTCAAGCAAGTCACATACACGCCCTTCTTCTTCGACACATTCAAGAAGGCCACGATTCATCTTGAAAATGGCAAGACAGTCTATGTGCCGTATTGCAACATCTTGTATTACAACGCCCGCATCATCTGTCTTGTGGACAATCTTCTGCGCCATCCCACCAACAAGGATGTCTCAAGCATCACGTTTGACGACGGCACAGAGTTCGTACACATCAAGAAGCAAAAGATGGCGCAAGTCATTGCCACCCATGGCAACAACAGTCTGCTCTGCCTCTATTCCATCAACACTGCGAGATACAGGCTGGAGCACCGCGAAGCCCCCTCTGACGTTTTCTCCCGCGATTTGGAGTACTACCAACTGGGTGGATTGTACTATGAAGAAGACCCCAATGGCATACCGCTCTTGAGTAAGTTTTACTTTCGCGTGGGCAACAAGATTGTTCCTGCCTCAAAAGGCAATGTGTCTAAATTGGTGCGGCAGGACATGAGAAACACGTTTGAACTCTTAATCAAGGAGCGTTTTGATTGGAACGCTCCCGAGGACTTGAAAAGACTCCTCAGGTTCTTTCCATAAGCCTTCGTCACAATGCTGCCTTTCCGCATACTAATCATTGGTTGCTGCAGCGCGAAGCCCACGTTGCGCCACAACCCGTCGGCACAGGTGGTGAACGTGCACGACCGGCTTTTCCTGGTGGACTGCGGCGAAGGCACACAGCGCGAACTGATTCGTCGAGGCGTTCCAATGGGACGCATCAAGCGCATATTTATCTCTCATCTGCACGGCGACCACTTCTACGGCTTGCCCGGTCTGCTCAACACCCTTGCCCTCAGCGACATTCAGGGCGAGGTGCATATCCACGCCTTCCCAGAACTGCAGGACATGCTCACCCCTATGCTTGGATACCATAAGCGAAGCGATGGCCTCAACATCGTGTTTCACCCACATTCTGCCGCCGGCTATGAGACAGTCTTTGAGGACAATGCAGTGAGCGTCACCACCCTTCCGCTACTTCACGGCGTGCCCTGTGTGGGCTATGTGTTCCACGAAAAGCGCAGCCTTCCCCACATCCGTCCCGACGTGGCAGCCCGCATCGGCCTCCCCACCAGCGCCATGCGTGCCGTCAAAGAAGGCCGCGGATGGACATCCCCCGACGGCACGCAGTATCCGCACGAAATGCTTGTCACGCCCAGTCACGAGCCACGCACCTACGCTTACATCACCGACACGCGCCCCCTGCCCGAGTTGGCAGCGCATATCCGAGGAGCAGGTCTGCTCTACCACGAAGCAACCTATGCCTCCGACTGTATTGAAAAGGCGCTCAAGTACTGCCACTCCACCGCTGCCGAGGCCGCAGAGTTCGCTCGTGAAGCGCAGGTCGGCAAGTTGCTCATCGGCCATTATTCCGACCGCTATGCCGATGAAACTCCATTGCTTCAAGAGGCGCGAACCATTTTCCCGCACACCGACGCGGCGCAGGAAGGCATGGTGGTGGAAGTGCCTTAACAATTGAACACTTTTTTTCATTGACCATTGACCGTTGACCATTGACCATTGACCATTAGCAATACCCTTTGTCTCCGGTATTAGTAATGGTCAATAGTCAATGGTCAACGGTCAATAGTCAATGTTCAATGATAATGTGCCGCTAACAAAGGGGCGAGCCTCACGGCCCACAGCCTTTATTAGCGGCACATCTCGTACCGAATCTACGCGTGCGGTCAGTCCTCCGTCTGGTGGAGTTTCTGCACATAGACGGCATGCTCCATAGCGAGACGCTTGCGTACGCTGGGCTTGTCGTACTGTTGGCGACGGCGCAATTCTTTATTGATGCCGGTACGATCGAATTTACGTTTGAACTTTTTAAGGGCGCGCTCGATATTTTCGCCCTCTTTCACGGGTACAATGATCATTGTTTGTGTGTTGGTTTTGTTTGATATATAGTTTTCACTTCGGGGTGCAAATTTAATCAAAATCCTTTTACTCCAAGTAATTGCGCTTTTATTTTCAATAAAAATGCACCTCGGGCAGGCCAAGATTGTACGGCGGGGAGTAATTTTGCAACCGTAATGGAGGCTATCCGCAACTTTTTGGACTATCTCAGAGCCGAACGCGGCTATTCCCCGCTCACGGTAGCAACCTACCGCTGTGCGCTTGTCCCACTGCGCCGTTTTCTTGACGCCAAGTGCGAAGGTGTGGGCTGGGAGGATGCCGACTGCGACATGATCCGCAACTGGGTAGCCGACTGCCTGCTTGGGGGCACCGACAAGCGTACCATGCGCAAGCGGCTCTCCGCCGTGCGGTCGTTCTATCGCTACCTGATGCGCATGGGGCGCGCCACGAAGGACCCCGCCGTGATGGTGACCAACCCAAAGGTAGGGAAGCGGCTTCCCGACTTCCTCAAGGAGAACGAGATGAACGCGCTCTTCGACACCCTCACCTATCCCGACACGTTTGAGGGGTGGCGCGACCGCCTGATATTGCTGACGCTCTGTAGCACAGGCATTCGCCTTGCCGAACTGACGGGGATGCGCGTGGAGAGCATCAACATGGAAAAAGGGGAGGTGAAGGTGCTCGGCAAACGCAACAAGGAGCGCATCGTGCCCTTCGGTGCTGAGTTGCTCGAAGCCTTCTCGGGCTATCTGCCCATACGTCTTGCCGTGTATGGAAGCCCCAGGGGGCCGCTCTTTGTGCGTAGGGACAAGAAAGTGCTACGCCCAGATGAGGTGCGCAACATCGTGAAGAGCCACATCAGCGCCGTTTCGGGCATTCGCAAGCGCACCCCGCATGTGTTGCGCCACACCTTCGCCACCGTGATGCTCAACCACGGGGCAGACATCCGCGCCGTGCAGGAATTGCTCGGCCATCAGCACATGGGTACCACAGAGATTTACACACACGTCAGCATCTCCGACCTGAAAGAGCAATACGCAAAAGCGCACCCGAGGGCAGGGAATTAGCCCCAAATCTCCCAAGCGGCCTCGGCTTGGCCATGGAGCATAGCGAGGCCGTTCATGACTTGTGCACCATGGTCGCGCCCGCGACGCATAAAGAGCGTCTCCTCGGGGTTGTACACCAGGTCATAAAGCAAATGGCGCTCCGTCAGCAAGGCATAGGGAATGGCGGGGCAAGCGTCCGTCTTGGGGTACATACCCAGGGGCGTGGTATTGACGATGAGGGTGTGGGCTGCCATCACCTCGGCGGTCAAGTCGTCATAACCGATGCGCCCCGCTGCAGCGGTGCGGCTCACCAGTGTGACCGCGATGCCCATATTGCGCAGCGCGAAGACCACGGCCTTTGAAGCCCCGCCTGTGCCGAGCACAAGGGCTGCGCGGTGGGCCTTATTCACAGCAGAGAGCGAACGTGCAAAACCAGCGTGATCGGTATTAAAACCCGTCAGGCGCAATGTGCCGCCGGCTCGGTCGGGCTTGACCACGTTCACCGCTCCGATGCGCGCCGCGTCGTCGTGGAGGCTATCGAGCAGGGGAATGACGGCCTGTTTGTGAGGAATGGTGACGTTCAGTCCGCGTAGTTCGGGATGCGCCTCAAAGAGTGCCCTGATGCCGCCGATGTCCTCCATATCAAAATTGACGTAACGGGCGTTTATCCCCTCAGCGGCAAACTTGTCGGCAAAATAGGCGGCAGAGAAACTGTGTCCGAGCGGATGTCCCACCAACCCGTACAAATGCGGCGTTGCAGCAGGGCTTTTCATCGGTTTCTGAGTTTGGTGAGTTTGAGAGTTTGTGTGCAGTATTTCAGCACCTCGGGCCGATGGGTGACAAAGATAAGGGTGGAGTCCTTACAATGTTCCACGATGCCGCGCACCACCTCACGCTCCGTTTGTTCATCGAGCGAAGAAGTGGCCTCGTCAAAGAGCATCACAGGGGCATCGGCCAGCAATGCGCGGGCTATGCTGATACGCTGTGCTTGCCCTTCCGAAAAACCATCGCCCACCTCGCCGCAGCGAGCATCGAGTCCCTCGGAGCGCAGCCACACAAAGTCGGCGGCAGCGATGCGTAGCGCATCGCGCATCTGCGCTTCGGTGGCCCGGGGATTGCCGAGCAGCAGATTGTCGCGTATGGTGCCGCTGAGCAATGTATTCCCCTGCGGCACATAGGCAAAGTTGGTGCGTGTGGCGGCAGAAACCATGGTGGCTGCCTCGTCAGCCCCCGCCCCGCCGCGATAGAGCGACACGCTGCCGGCAGTGGGCTTCACCACGCTGAGCATCAGGCGGATGAGCGTGGTCTTTCCGGCCCCCGTCTCGCCCACCACGGCAGAGACGCTACCTGGCGGGAAATCAAAGTCGAGGTTGTCAAGGATGCGGCGCCCATTGTCGGCATAGGCATAATGCACTCCGCTGACGCGCACACCGAGCGGAGCAGGCAGGCGCGATGTCTCCCCGCTCTCTTCGAGCGGTATCTCATCAACCTGCATCAAACGCTCTGTGGCGGTGAACGCGCTGATAAACACCGGTATGAAATGCGTCAGTGTGCGCACGGGGCGCTGTATCTGGCCCACCAATTGCACAAAGGCGATGAGCGCGCCGTAGGTGATCAACCCTGCCTGCAGACTGAGCACGCCCCACGAGAAGGAGAACACGTAGCCGGCGGCGAAGCCCAGGTTCATCACGGTGCCCGATATGGTGGCATACTTTGTGCGGCGTACTATCTGGCCGTGCAAGTCGCGCTGGGTGGTGGCCAGCCGGTCTTCCATCTCGGGAGCACGAACCAGCGACTTGATGAGCAGGAAGTGCTGCAAACTCTCCTGCACGATGCTCTGCACGCGGGCCTCAAGGTCGCGCGCCAGGTGGGTAATGGTGCGCATACGATGCACGTACATGCGGCTCATCAGCAGGAACACGGGCAGGATTATCACGACGATGACAGCCAGTTTGCGGTCCATCCAGAAGAGGAATAGGAAGGCGCCGAGGAATTGGAATATGGCGATGAGCAGGGAAGGCAGGCTCTCTGTGAGGAAGCGAATCACGTCGCCCACGTCGCGCACCATGCGGTTGAGCAGGTCGCCGGTGTGGAAGCGGCGCATGCCGAGCCACTCACTGCGCATCAGGCGCACAAACAGGGCACGCTGCATCTTGTTCTGTGCCCGCACACCCAAGACGGCGCGAATCCAGCGGGAGGCGATGCCGAGCAGCATCTGCACCAGGATGATGACCACCATCAGCGTCAGCCCGAGGGGCACGCTGATCACGGGGTGTTGCCCCGTAGCCGCATCGATGGTGAGTTTCGTAACCCACACCAGGCTCAAGTCGGCCACCACCAACAGCAGCCCCACGGCCACATTCATAAAGGCCTGTGAGCGATAGCCCTGCCAGGTGCGCCAGAGCCATGCAGAAAGCGTGCGGAGGTTTCGGATTTTTGCCGTCATACGATTTGCTTCACTTTAAGAGCGCCCCGTCCCACCCAAGTTTCTCGCGCAGCGTGTCAAAATAGGCCGTGTGGAACACCTTGACCACACGCACCATATGCGCTGCGCGCCGCAAGCGCACCTCGCTGTCGTCAGCCACACTGTTGCTGCGCCCGTCCACGGCGAGGAGGAAACGCCCGCTGCGGCTCTTCACGCTGAGACGAATTTCTACGTCGTCGCAAATCACCACCGGTCGCACACTGAGGCTGTGGGGTGCCACGGGGGTGAGACAAAAGGCGGCGGCGCGTGGCACGATGACCGGTCCGCCTGCCGAAAGGCTGTAGCCCGTGGATCCCGTGGGGGTGGAGACCACCAGCCCGTCGGCAACGTAGCGCGTAAGGAGGGCGCCGTCCACATAGGCGGCCACCTCAATGGTGGACGAGTTGTCGTGCTTGAGCAGGGCCACCTCGTTGAGAGCGAAGGGTGGCACGGCGGCAGCACTGTCGCCTGTATCTACGGCAATCAGCGCGTGGCGCTCGGTGGCATATGTGCCGCGCTTCACGGCGTCAAGGGCTTCTTGCACACGTTCAGGCTCCACGTCGGCCAAGAAGCCAAGCCGCCCAGTGTTTACGCCGAGGATAGGCACATCGCGCGGGCCCACAGCGGCAGCGGTGCTGAGAAAGGTGCCGTCGCCACCTACGGAGATGGCCAGGTCGGCGGAGAAGTCGGGTGCAGAGAACACACCGCACCCCTCAAGGCTAATCCCCAGCCCGCCGCTGACGAAAGCGGCGAACTCGGATTCCACGCTGACCTCAAAGCCTGCCGCACGCAGCGCACCGACGATGTGCGCCACATGGCGACTTTTGCTCGCCTGGTGCGTATTTCCGAAGAGTGCTATTCGTATCATGGGGAACTTTCGCTTTCCATCGTTTGGCAAAAGTAGGTAAAAAGACTTAAAAGCCCTACATTCCGATGAATTTTCGCCCAGCAGCGATAGTTTTGAGGCATTTTGCGTACTTTTGCCCTGCAAACCCATACCCGATGACACGCCTCAGCGTCAATATCAACAAGATTGCCACTCTGCGCAATTCGCGCGGTGGCGACAACCCCGACCTGCTCAAGGCCGCGCTCGACATTGAGCGTTTCGGCGCGCAGGGCATCACTGTTCACCCACGCCCTGACGAACGGCACATCCGGCGCGTCGACGTGCTGGCACTGGCACCCATATTGAGCACTGAATTCAACATTGAGGGTTTTCCCTCTGAGGACTTCTGCCGGCTGGTGGAGCAGGTGAAGCCCGCGCAAGTGACGCTCGTGCCCGACGATCCCACGCAACTCACCAGCAACCACGGGTGGGACACGAAGACGAACCTGTCGCAACTCAGCGAGGTGGTGGCACGCTTCCATGCCTCCGGCATACGCACCAGCATCTTCATTGACGCACTGCCAGAAATGGCTGACTATGCGGCCCGCACGGGCACCGACCGTGTGGAACTCTACACCGAGCCCTACGCCACCGCCTACAGCGCATCGCCCGAGGAGGCTGTGAAGCCCTTTGTGCTTACGGCCCAGGCATGCCGCGAACTGGGGCTGGGCCTCAACGCGGGGCACGACCTCAGCCTTGAAAACCTGGCCTACTTCGCCAGCCGCATCCCCTTCCTCGACGAGGTGAGCATAGGCCATGCCCTGATCTGCGACGCCCTCTACCTCGGACTGCAAGAGACCGTGCGCCGCTATCGTGCCTGTCTGGACTGAGAGCCACGACAATGCGCTGACAGCGCAATCCGTATTTGCGGCCTGTATGAACGACACGTTTCCCCACTGACAACCATCCAATACCATCGCTATGCTCTACATTTTGCTCGCCAACGGATTTGAGGAGATAGAAGCCCTCGCCACAGTGGATTTCCTGCGCCGCAGCGGCGTGGACGTGAGAATGGCCTCCGTCACCGGCACACGCATGGTGACTGGCGCACATGCCATACCCGTGATGGCCGACTGCCTGATGCGCCGCGCCGAAATTGAACAGAGCGACGGCGTGATTCTGCCCGGCGGGATGCCCGGGGCAGAGACGCTGCGCACCAACGCCGTGGTGCGCCGCATCGTGGAGACGCTCGCTGCTGCCGACAAACTGGTGGCGGCAATCTGCGCGGCTCCCATGGTGCTGGGCGACTGCGGGCTGCTCAAAGGGCGCCGGGCCGTGTGCTACCCAGGCTTTGAGCCGTGGCTCAAGGGGGCTGAAGTGCCCGAGGGGGAAGTGGTCGTGGAGGACGGCCCGTTCATCACCTCGAAAGGCCCAGGCACAGCACTGCCCTTTGCCGAGGCCATAGCGCGACGCTTCGTCAGCGCGGAGCAGGTAGAGGCTGTGAAAAACGGGATGCTCCTCGGCTGAACGAACCTCAACGCACCGCCCGAGCAATAGACTCCCCCACCCCGCCCGAAAGCACCCGCGGCAACGGGTGACAGACCTGCGCGAAACAATATCCGTGTGACTTTAAAGTCACACGGAGTGACTTTAAAGTCACAAGCCAATAGTTTTTTCTAAGTCCCACACCGCTCTGTGCGTCACGGCAAACCTCGCTGCGAAAAGCCCCATTAGGAAATGCCCGCCGACATCCTCTCGCTCGACATACAATACCTGAAAGGCGTAGGGCCTATGCGCGCCCGCGTACTACAGAAGGAACTCAGCGTGAGTACCGTGGGCGACCTGCTCTATACGTTCCCCTACAAATACATAGACCGCAGCAAGGTGCACAGCGTGGCCGAATTGACGGAGGACATGCCGCTGGTGCAACTGCGAGGGCAGATTCTCGACTTCGAGAAAGGAGGCGCTGGCGTCAAGAAGCACATCAAGGCCTTTTTCAGCGATGGCACAGGCGTGGTGGAACTGATCTGGTTCAAGGGGCTCAAGTTTGTGGAGAACACCTACAAGGTGAATGTGCCGTACCTGCTACTGGGCAAGCCGCAACGCTTCGGGCGACGTTTCTCCATTGCCCACCCGGAAATGGAGAAGGCCGACGAAGCCGACTCCCACCCCACCCCGTTGCAGCCCTTCTACACCGTGACGGAGGGGATGCGCAAGGCGTCCCTCTCGTCGCGTACTATGCAGAAACTGATGCGCAACGCCTTCGAGACCGCCGGCGACCGCATCTGTGAGACATTGCCGCAGCACATCCTGGAGAGCCACGGCCTGCAAGGGCTGCGCGACGCCCTCTTCACGGCACACTTCCCCGACGACTCAATGGCGCTGCCCGAAGCACGGCGGCGGCTTAAATTTGAGGAACTGTTCTACCTGCAACTCGACATACTGAGCCGCGCGGTACAGCGCAAGGAAGAGAGCTCTGGATTTCTGTTCCCGCACGTGGGGCACGCCTTCAACGACTTCTATGCCCACCACCTACCCTTTGCCCTGACCGATGCGCAGAAAAGGGTGATCAAGGAAGTGCGGGCCGACATGCGCTCCGGAAGGCAGATGAACCGACTGCTGCAAGGCGACGTGGGGTCGGGAAAAACGGTGGTGGCCCTGATGTGCTGCCTGCTCGCCATCGACAACGGCTACCAAGCCTGCCTGATGGCTCCCACCGAAATCCTCGCCGAGCAACACTATGCCACGCTCGAGAAGATGCTGCAAGGCTGCGGCATCAAGGTGTGTCTGCTCACGGGCAGCGTGAAAGGGGCGAAACGACGCCCCGTGCTGCAAGGCGTGAAAGACGGCAGCGTGCAACTGCTGGTGGGTACGCATGCCCTGATAGAGCCCACGGTGGAGTTTCACAACCTCGGCTTCGTAGTCATCGACGAGCAACACCGCTTCGGAGTGAAACAACGGGCCAGCCTGTGGGAGAAAAACATACGTCCGCCGCATGTGCTCGTGATGACGGCCACACCCATACCGCGCACCCTGGCCATGACGGTGTACGGAGACCTCGACGTGTCGGTCATCGACCAACTGCCGCCTGGACGCAAGCCCATTCGCACCCTGCACTACGGAGAGCGCGACTTGCCCAAACTTTACGACGGCATGCGGGCCGAACTGCGTGCTGGTAGGCAGGCATACGTGGTATATCCACTCATCGAAGAGAGCGAGAAGAGCGACCTGCTGGCCCTCGAGACGGGATACGCCCGACTCTGCGAAGCCTTTCCCGACTTCAACGTGGGAAAGGTGCACGGCAAAATGAAACCCGCCGAGAAGGACGCGGCCATGCAGCAATTCATCCGCAAAGATACGCAAATCCTGGTCTCCACCACCGTCATCGAGGTGGGCGTAAACGTTCCCAACGCTTCGGTGATGGTCATCGAAGAGGCCGACCGCTTCGGGCTGGCACAACTGCACCAACTGCGAGGACGCGTGGGAAGAGGCGCAGACCGCTCCTACTGCCTGCTCGTCACACGGAAGCAAAACCTCAGTGAGACCACACGGCGCAGGATTGGCGTGATGTGCGAAACGACCGACGGCTTCCGCATCGCCGAAGAGGACATGCATCTGCGCGGACCTGGCGACATAGAAGGCACAGCGCAGAGCGGACTGCCGTTCAAACTGCGCATTGCAAACCTCGTGGGCGACACCGTGCTGATGTCGGAAGCCCGGCAAGCGGCAACCCTCATCCTACAACAAGACCCTGGGCGGGCCTTGCCTCAAAACAATGTGATATGGCAACAAATGAAACGCCTGAAAAACGGAGTGGCGGACTATTCGTCAATCAGTTAGAACCCATCTGCGCACCCGCCACCGCGACGGGCGGCGCGGTAGCCATTGTGCGCGTCAGCGGAAAACGTTGCACAGATATCGTAGCCACCATTTTCCAAACAGCAACGGCTAAACCACTCATCCAGGCTGCGTCGGGGCATGCACGCTTCGGCCATATCACTGACGAAGATGGGCAGGTGGTGGACGAATGCCTGGTGACGCTCTTTCGCGCCCCACACTCCTACACCGGTGAAGACTGTGCAGAAATCAGCCTGCACGGGTCGGCCTACATCGTCAGCGAAACGCTGCGCCTGCTCTGTAAGCACGGATGCCGCATGGCCGAACCCGGAGAATTCACTCAACGAGCCTACCTGAACGGCAAAATGGACCTGAGCCAAGCAGAAGCCGTAGCCGACCTCATCGCATCGTCCTCAAAGGCCGCACACGACGTGGCCATCAACCAACTGCGCGGACACTTCTCAGACGAACTGGCACGTCTCAGAGACGGATTGCAAAGGCTCGCCGCACTGTTGGAACTGGAACTGGACTTCGACGAGCACGAAACCGATGAATTCGCCGACCGCTCGGAACTATTCGCCCTGGCACAGCAAGCCGCAAAACGCGTCAAGGCGTTGGCACAAAGTTACGACACCGGCGAGGCGCTCAAAAACGGCGTACCGGTGGCCATCGTGGGGAAGACCAACGTGGGCAAGAGCACCCTGCTCAACCGCCTGCTCAAAGACGAGCGCGCCATCGTCAGCGACACGCATGGCACCACACGCGACACCGTGGAAGACACCGTGCTGCTCAACGGCGTGCCATTCCGCTTCATTGACACCGCAGGCTTGCGCCACACTGACGACAACGTAGAGCGCATAGGCATCGAACGCACCTACAAGGCCATCGCTGGGGCACGTGTCGTCATTCACGTCTTCGACGAAACGCCCACACCAGAGGAGCGAAACGAAATCAAGCGACTGGCAGCTGACAAAGGATTAGTCAGCGTGCGCAACAAGGCTGACCTTTTGCACGACCCTGGCCACCAAGATCAGCAAGACGACTATCTCTTCACAGAAAGTCACGATCAAGATCTGCAAGGCGAACTTCAATCAAGAGATGTCATCGAAATCAGCGCCAAGCACGACACTGACCTCACCTCCCTCGAAGAAGCCATCTTCGCAGCCGCCCACCTTGATGCGCTTGCCGAATCCGACACCATCGTCACCTCAGCCCGCCACCGCGATGCCCTACTCCGCGCCCACGACGCCCTACTCCGCGTAACCGCCGCCCTCAAACCATCAACCGCAACCCTTAATCCCAACACCGCTAACTTTAATTCCATTTCCACGAACTCTGAACCCAACTCCAAAATCCCCTCCCTTCCCCCCGACCTCATTGCCGAAGACCTCCGCCTCGCCATCGCCCGCCTCGCCGAAATCACCGGCCACGCCATCACCCCAGAAACCACCCTCCGACACATCTTCTCCCACTTTTGCGTGGGAAAGTAAATCCCGATTAGCATCGATTACAATCAATCACAAAATATCACGTAAGGCGTTCATTATGAGCGCCTTTTCTTTTTACGTGCTTTTTAGGTAAAGTCCGTTATAAATCGTTTTTGGTCGACTTTTTGTATCGCTCCTGTACCTCAGCTTCAGAAAAAGCCATTATTATAGTGGCGGAGGTTAGCGAGATAGTAGAAGAATTTCACGATGGTGCACGATGGCGAACGATATAGTCCGTTGTTATTGATCATTGTAAACCACATATTATTAACAAAAAATTGAGTAAAAATGTCAATAAGTAAGTTCAAAGCCCTTAGGACATGCGAATTCTGTGGTAAGGAGTTTTACGCACAGAAGGTCAGCACTCGCTACTGTAGTAAGCGGTGCAATGAGCTCGCCTACAAACAACGAAGGCGACAAAGACAAATCATTGAGGCAGAAGCAAGAGTTCTGCAGAAACCTATTGAAGATGTGAAGGAAAAAGAGTTTCTATCACTTAACGACACTGCAGTACTAATGGGTATCAGTAAGCGTTGTGTATATGATCTCATACATAATGGAATTCTCCAAGCGTTCAAATTAACAAGCCGCTTAACTATCGTTCGTAAGGCAGACATAGAAATTATGTTTGAAGGGCGTGTTTACACGAAAAAGGTTAAGCCAGAGCGCAAACCCATCACTGAGTTCTACACCACAAAAGAGATCCAGGAGAAGTTTGGTGTATCTGAGGCATGGGTATTCAAACTTGCCAAGGAGAAGAAGATTCCAAAAGTTCTCCACCATGGTAAGACGTACTGGAGTAAGCAGCACGTCGATAAACATTTTGCCAAACACATTGAGAACAATAGCATCGTTGAATGGTATTCCGTTCAAGACATGATGGAGAAGTTTAATATGGACCACTTCTGCAGTCTATTGCTTTGTGTCGAAGTTCAACATCCCGAAAAAGAAGATTAAAACACTGGTTTACTACAGCAAGTAGCACGTGGATGCAGCAAAGGGTATCAATGAACCAGCAAAGGAAGAGTTCTACACAATGAAAGAAGCCGTACAGCACTTTGGCATGACAGAGGACCAAATCTACAAATACGCCAAAAAAGCCAATGTGTCCAAGCACATGGAAGGTCGCATCGTACTCATGAACAAACGGATAGACAATAACCCCGTTGAACGTATGCAACGGCCGAGCGTGATGGGAAGAAAGAACTATCTCTTCAGCAAGAATGGCCGCGGAGCCGAGGACAACGCCGTGTTCTATACGCTCCTAGAAAGTTGCTCCATAGTTGGCATCAATCCGCTCAAGTGGCTCACGCACGCACTTGAGAGAATAAGACCTGACATGGAAGAAGAGAAACTTATAGCACTACTGCCATACCGCTGACCCCTGCAAAGCCGAAATCTAAACCATGCCTGGCTTTTAATTTATGAACAATAACACAGCTCTTGTCGGATGCTTACATTATAACTGCGTGCGTTTGAAGAATCTTTTCATCCATATAGATGCCCTCTCTTAATAAAGGAGGCATATCGCTGGTCTATCCTGTTTCGCGAAAGCTGCGAGGCGACATCCCTTTGTGGCGCGAAAAGAATTTGCTGAACGATGCTGCATCGGCAAACTGCAGGCGGTCGGCTATCTGTGCGATACTCAAACTTGATGTAGAAAGCAGGAAAGAGGCTTCCATCAAGAGCATTTGGTTGATGTAGTCCACAACGGTGCGCCCTGTCACTTGGCGCACTACACGTGAGAGATAAACGGTGGAAATGCTGAGTTGCTCGGCATAGAAGCCGATATCGTGGTGTTCGGCAAAATAACGTGGCAAAAGGCGCATGAAGGCCAGGAAGATTTCTTCCGATCGCTGGGGCACAGCGCGTTGCTGAGCCGATACTTGGAGCACGTCCTGCAACTCAAGGAGGAACACGCCGTAGAGCATGCGCAGGATTTCCTGTCGATAGATGTGGTCGGAGTGGAGGTAAGAAATGATTTCGCGCATCTTGTTGGCCAAACGCAGGGCAAACTCGTGAGGCAATCGCTGTTTGGGTTGATTGAGTTGCACCACGGGCTGGTAGGCCAGCTGAACGAGGTCGTGTACGGTGGGTGTCTCAAAAGTGACATGTTCGTCGGCCAACATGCAAATGCCACGATAGTCTTCAGAGGCCGACTGCACAGCAACAGGCAAGCCTGGTGAATAAACATAGAGGTCGTCGGGCTCAAGCTCCAGCTGCTGACCATTATATATTATATTGAGTTGCCCTTGTGTGACCAGCGTGAAAGTGTAAGCCGCCAAATAGCCTCGTATCTTATTGGAACGAAGCGTTGTGGTGGCATCAGTCTCAACGCAAAGTATTTTCCCGTCCCAATCTGAGAAAGGCTCTTTGCCAATCATGCGTAGCCAACCTTCTTGTAAACTATACATAGCGAGTGCTTTGGGTTGGCAAAGATAAGGATTGTTGAAACATGGTGTATCGTTTCAGACAAATTTTGTATCAATTTGGATTTGGTCGTATCAAGAAGCTGTTGCACTTTTGCACCCGAAAAGAGCCGTGGAGCAAAAATCTCGCAAGTTTCCGTTGGCACTTCATTAAACGTTAAACACTCAAACTTTAAACTTTTAATTATTATGGACGCTAAAAAGTCAATTGAAGCACTTCAGTTCTTTGCAACAGGACTGACCGAAGGTGCACTCGTACACAAGTTGCAAGGTCAAATCTTTAAGTCACAAGGCTTCAACAAACTTGGTCAGAAGTACATTGACCACTTCAACGAAGAGATGGAATGGGTTGAGAAATTCAACGACCGCATTCTTGACCTCGGTGGCGAAGTGAAGTTTGAGGGTGCCAAGACGCGCGCACTCATTGCAAATCCCGTTGAGTACATCAAAGCCGACCTTGATATTCAGAAGGCTGGCGTAGATCTGCTCTACAAATGCTGCGAAACGCTCATCAGCGACCCCACCACCTATGACATCATGAAGGCCTACCTCGCCGATGAGGAGGAAGACCTCTACTGGAGCCAAGGTGCCCTCGACATGATTGAGTGCGTCGGCGTGCAGAATTGGTTGTTCACGCAGGTGTAATTCCCCAAGACAATACAGGAAAATGAAAGAACAAGTATTGCAAGCCATGCGTGAAGCGGGTAAGCCCGTCAGCGCAGGCGATGTGACGAAGGTGCTCGGTGCAGACCGCAAGGAAGTGGACAAGGCGTTTGCAGCACTGAAGAAAGAAGGTGCCATCGTTTCTCCCGTTCGCTGCAAGTGGGAACCCGCAAAATAGGATTTCAGGTACTCGGAGAACTCTGAGTTTTTCGAGTACTCTGATAAACCCCAAAACCTAAAACCACCCCCATGTCCCTATTCCTTGGCTTACTTATTCCTCTGTTAGGTACGATGCTCGGTTCAGCGTTCGTTTTCTTCATGAAAGACGAAATGCCCGAACGCGTGCAGAAAACGTTGTTGGGCTTTGCTTCAGGCGTGATGGTGGCAGCTTCGGTGTGGTCGTTGCTCATTCCAGCCATGGAGATGGAAGAAGGGCAGGGGGCTTTTTCTGTAGTTCCTGCCTCAGTAGGCTTCTTGCTTGGCATAGGTTTTCTGCTGTTGCTTGACGAGCTGACACCCCACCTCCACCTTGGCAGCTCTTCGCCCGAAGGTCCACGCTCGAAACTTTCGCGAACGGCGATGCTTGCTCTTGCCGTAACTATCCATAATTTGCCTGAAGGCATGGCAGTAGGCGTTGTGTTTGCAGGTGCCGAACAGGGCGTGGGTGGTCTCTCGCTGGCATCCGCCGTGGCCGTGTCCTTAGGTATTGCCATTCAGAACGTGCCCGAAGGTGCTATTATCTCCATGCCGATGCGCGCGGAGGGCAATTCGCGCTGGCGCTCGTTCCTTATCGGTAGCTTGAGCGGTGCTGTCGAACCCATCGGCGGACTGGCCGTTGTGCTGTTAGCCTCGCTGCTCACGCCCGTATTGCCCTACATGTTGGCCTTCGCAGCGGGTGCTATGTTCTACGTCGTCGTAGAAGAGCTCATCCCCGAGGCCTCCAGCGGCAAGCACAGCAACCTGAGCACCATAGGCTTCGCCGTAGGTTTCGTGTTGATGATGGTGTTGGACGTGGTGATGGGGTAAACGCGTTTTAATGTGAAATCATGCAATTGCGCCTGACAGAGCGATATTATGTCAACACTCTGTTAGGCGCAAATCGTATCTGCTGTCGCAAATCAGAATTCTATGACGTGTGGCTGCACGTCGGTGTCGTGCGTAGCGAGCGAGGCCACGCAATCGGGCGAGAGGCTTTGCTGTCGTATCCACTGGAGCGACTGGCGTTGCAGGCGTTTGTTGAGGCTTATGCCCGAGGTGATCATGTCGCGCCACGACTTCGTGGCATAACCGCCGTCGGCGAAGAGCAGAACGTATTTCCCCTCTTCGTTCAATATCTTTAAGGCACAAAGTCCTTCGCTGTGGCCAGGTATGTTAATCATTTGCAGGGAGCCGTCGCCCAGCACGTCGTAGGACTTGCGAACGGGACCTTCCTCGCCATTCCAATCAAAGGTCTCAATGCCCGTACCTTCCCACCAACGCTTTTGAAACCGAATCCATATTTGTGGATTGAAGCGGCGCGTTCCCTCCATTTCGGCTCGTGAAACAAGGATGGTTTTATCACCCCCAAAGAAATCAATAATGTTTTGGTCAAAACGATTCCATTTATAGCATTCTATGGCTCAGCGGCCATCATCATCTCGCCTTCCTCAAATTGAGGATACATTGAAATGACTGGAGCTGTTTTTCCTGTCTCTTCGTCATCTGCTTGCTCATATTTCTTAAAGTTCTCTGCCTGCTCAAAGATTTCCTTAAAGACTTCGTCCTGCGGAACAGGAGGATAGCCATGCTCTGCTAATATCAGAATCAAGTCCATCTGCAGTTCTGCTTTGATGTCAGAACGATTGGCCCAATCGGTATATTTAGACTTGTCATCCACCATCTTCTTTACGGCAGCGGCCAGCGTCAGCAGTTTGTCTTCTGGGTATTCAAAACCGAACTTATGGGCAATCTCTTTCAGAATATCGTAGAAAGCCTTTTCCTCGTAGGTGATGCCTAAGTCCTTGAACGACTTTTTCTCTTTGTTTACCTCTTTCAACAGTTCTGCCATCTGCTTGGCAACCTCATTGAGCA
>JAFSWM010000105.1 GCA_017444485.1 Bacteroidaceae bacterium
CAGGTTCCAAAGAAAAGTTTCTTTTCAGCGCTTCCGCGGGCGAGACGCCCACGCTCCCAGGAATAGCGCAGCCCCTTAAAACCTCATAACCTCATAACCTTACAACCTTATTTGTATCCTGCGTAGGAGATGCGGCGGTGCTGCATGGCTGAGGCGCGTGCCTCGGCCTCGGGCGATAGCGTGCCGCGCAGGTATCGCTCTATAATCAGCGCACCGATGGGCACGCCATAGTCTGCGCCGAAGCCCCCGTTCTCCACATACACCGCCACGGCGATGCGTGGATGCTCCATCGGCGCAAAGCCCATAAAGGCGCTGTGGTCCACACCTCGGTTCTGCGCCGTACCCGTCTTGCCGCATACGGAGAGGCCGGGCAGGTTGGCAGCACGGCAGGTGCCGCCCGTCACTGCCGCCCGCATACCGGCCACGGCATAGCGATAGTAGCCGGCATCGACCAGCGTGCGGTGCTTCACGGTGTACTTCGGGTCGGTGGTGCCGCCCTTGATCTCGCGCACCACGTGGGGTGTCTTGAACCACCCCCGATTGGCAATGGTGGCGGCGAGGTTGCAGATTTGCAGCGGCGTGGCAGTCACCTCACCCTGCCCGATGGAGATGGAGATAACACTGAGCGGGCCCCACTTGCGCAGGTATTTGTCGTAGTAGTCGGCATTGGGAATCATGCCGCGTGCCTCGCCGGGCAGGTCCACGCCGAGGCGGTAGCCATAGCCCATCGCCACGAGGTGGTCCTTCCAGCGTGTCATGGCCTCGCGCTGTGAGGCGAAGCGGTTGCGGTTGTTGAACATGCGGTACAGGTTCCAACAGAAGAAAGCGTTGCACGATGTGGCGAGCGCCGGCACGATGGAGAGGGGCGAGGCGTGGCCGTGGCACTTGAGGTGCATGCCCTTGAAATGGAAGCCGCCGGTGCAGGGGAAGGAGGTGACGGGCGAGATGATCTGCTCCTGCATGCCGATAAGCCCCTGCGTGGGCTTGAAGGTGGAGCCGGGGGGATAGGTGCCCATCACGGCGCGGTTGAACATGGGCCGCATGGAGTCTCGTTGCAGGGCGGCGGTATATTTGGCACGGTCGCGCCCCGTCATGCGGCGTGGGTCGAAGGTGGGCGAGGAGGCGCAGCAGAGTATCTCGCCCGTCTCGGGCTCGATGGCCACGATGGCACCGAGCTTGCCTTCAAGCAGCCGTTCGGCCAGCGCTTGCAACTCGATGTCGATGGTCAGTTTCAGGTCCTTGCCAGGCACGGGCTTGGTGTCGTAGAGCCCGTCCTTGTAGTGGCCCAAGGTGCGACCGCGCACGTCGCGCATCATGATGCGCACTCCCTTCTCGCCGCGCAGTTCTTTCTCGTACGAACGCTCCACACCGAGTTTGCCGATGATGTCGCCACCCTGATAGTAGAAGTCGCGCCCGAGGTCGTTCACACTCACTTCGCCCACGTCGCCCAGGACGTGCGCACCAGTGGCCCCAGCATAGACGCGTGTGCTGCGTTGCTCGAAGTAAAACCCCTTGAACTTGAACATCTTCTCACGGATGCGCGAGTACTCCTCCTGCGGAATGCCACTCATGAAGACCTGAGGCTTATAGCGGGAATAGTGGAGGTTCTTCTTCGTGTCCTTGATGTCCTCCATGCGGCGGATGTAGTCTTCACGGCTGATGCCCACCGTGCGGCAGAATGCGAGGGTGTCCACGCCGTGCTGCTCCATCATCTGCACCATGATGGTGTAGGACGGTTCGTTATATACCAGCAGGGAGTCGTTGCGGTCGGTGATGATGCCGCGCGAGGGGTATATCACGTCGCGGCGAAAGGCATTGCTGTCGGCGGTGAGTTTATAGTCGGTCTCCACCAACTGCAAGAAGAACAGGCGCAGTATATAGATCAGAACGATACACGTCGCCACCGCTCCGATGACGTACTTGCGGTTGCTATATCGCTGAGGCTTGGGCATGGGATTCTTTTAGGTTGTGAGGCTTTTATTCATTGACCATTGACCGTTGAACATTGAACATTGCCAATACCGGCAAGGTGTGGTTTCAATAATGGTCAATGGTCAATCATCAATGGTCAATCATCAATGGTCAATGGAAAAAATGTTCAATGGTTAAAGCCTTTTGTGTCGTGTATTCTTGCGCAGGGCTTCGAAGGCGGCGATGAAGCCGGTGGAGAGGGCTGCGCTGAGCAGCGTGGTGAGCAGCAGCCGCCCGAAGTACATCAGCGTGAAGGCTTCGAGCAGGAAATATACGAAGCAGTTGAGCAGGGTGAGCGAGATGACAAAACGCAGGAAGGGCCACCACTCCATGGTACGCACGGAGGGCGTAAACGGCTCGTCGAAGGCATAGCCCGAAGGGGCGAAGAGGTTGAGCAGATAGGGCGCAGCCAGCCCCGTGGCGCAGCATGAGGCCGCTCCCACACCTGGCGTGCCAGTGAAGAGGTCGGTGAGGAAACCCATGCAGAACCCAGTGGCTACATACACCCAGCGCTGTGTGTTGGTGGGCAGCAGGCAAAAGAAATAGACGTAGGGCATCGGGATGGCATAGCCCAGCAGGGCGATGTGGTCGAGCACCACCACCTGTACCAGCCAGAGGCCGATGAACCAATAGATGCGTGTGAGGATTTCGGGACGCATGGGTATCTCTAATTCTTTTCTAACACTCCCTCCACGAAGGCGGTGTGGTTGCGCAGCGTATCGGTCTCGGAGCGGTGCAGGTTGCCCACCACGGTGACGTTGCGCAGGTTGGAATAGTCCGTGCCGAGGTGTATGGTGAGTCGCAGCGACTGCCCATCGGGCGCACTACCCACAGCGAGCACATTGCCCACAAAGATACCGGGCGGGAACACATCGGAATAGCCGCTGGTCTCGATGGCCATGCCGCGCTCCACTACTGCGTAGCGTGGCACCTCGTCGAGGTAAGCGATGAGTTTGCTGCCACCATCCCACGTGAGGTAGCCAAACCAGTCGCTGCCACGTATGCGACAACTGATGGCGCTCTTCTTGTGCGTCACGGGGATGACCAACGAATAGTGTGCGCTGGCTTCGCTGATGACGCCTACCACACCGCCGCCGCCCACTACGCCCATGCCGTCGGCGACGCCATCGTCGGTGCCGCGGTCGATGACAAGGTGGTTGAAGCGGTCGGCACGTTGCTCGTTGCTCGTCACCTTAGCAGGAATGACGGGGTACTTACCAAGGATTTCGCCGATGCGCTTCTCTGTAGCGTCAGGGGTGTGACGCTGCTCATCGATGAGGCCTCGCAGCGCATCGTTCTGCATCTTGAGCAGGGTATTCTCGTGCTCCAGGCGTGTGTTCACATCGCGCAATGCCACGTAGGCGGCAGCGTCGCCCCACATACGATTGATGGCGGCTGCCACGCTGTTGGTGGCAGAGAAGAAAGCGGTGCTCTGCAACCTGTTGAAACTAAACAGCAACGCGAGGCTCGCCAACTCAAGTACAGCGAACAAAATGAAGTGAACGTAGCGTTGCAGGAAAAGGATCAGGTTGCGCATGCGGCAAGAAGAAGCAAGCCTTACAGAAAGACGCAAAGAAACGCGAAGTCAAACCCTCCAGCGCATCCTTGCGTCTTAGTGTGAAACTTCAAGGAGTCATCGCATCAGGAACTGGAAGCGGTCGGCATTCTTCAGCGCGATACCCGTGCCGCGCGCCACACAGAGCAGAGGTTCTTCGGCCACCTTGAATTGGATGTTGATCTTATCGGTGAGCCGTTTGTCAAGGCCACGCAGCAAGGCGCCGCCGCCGGTGAGGTAGATGCCGTTCTTGACAATGTCGGCATAGAGTTCGGGCGGCGTATTCTCCAATGCACTGAGCACCGCGCTTTCTATCTTGGAAATGCTCTTTTCCAGGCAGTGTGCCACCTCCTGATAGCACACGGGCACTTCCATCGGCAACGCGGTGATCTTGTTCGGGCCGTGCACAACGTAGTCCTTCGGGGCATCGGGGCCAAGGTCTGTCAAGGCGCTACCCACATTGATCTTGATACGCTCGGCCATACGCTCGCTGACCTTCACGTTGTGTTGGCGGCTCATGTATTCCTGAATGTCGGCTGTGAAGTCGTCGCCAGCCATCTTGATGCTGTTGTTGCTGACAATGCCGCCCAGCGAGATTACTGCAATCTCTGTGGTGCCACCGCCAATGTCCACAATCATGTTCCCCTCAGGGGCTTCCACGTCAAGACCGATACCGATGGCGGCGGCCATGGGTTCAAAGAGCAAGAAGACATCGCGTCCGCCAGCATGCTCCGCGCTGTCGCGCACGGCACGCAGTTCCACCTCGGTGGATCCGCTCGGCACACCAATCACCATGCGCAGGCTGGGAGTAAAGAGGTGTTTGCCCTCGTGAGCCATCCGGATGAGCCCGCGCATCATCTGCTCGCAGGCGTTGAAGTCGGCGATTACACCATCCTTGAGCGGACGCACCACGTTGATTTTGCTGTTGGTCTTCTCGTACATCAATTTGGCCTGTCCGCCCACGCTGATCATCTTGTCGCTGTGTACGTCAAGAGCCACCACTGACGGCTCGTTCACGGCAATTTTTCCGTCGCCCGTGATGATGACCGTGTTGGCCGTTCCAAGATCCATTGCCAATTCCTGAGTGAAAGAGAACAGGTTGGAAAACAGGCGAATGTTCTTCAGCCGCTCGAACTTTTCGAGGTATTTGATTGTGTCTATTTTCATCGTCTTAAAAACTTACTTAGTTTTCTGAAGTTATGAAGCGGAGTTAAAGGAAAGAGTTAGGAGTTAAAGAGGGGAGGTTTCCCTACGCAGCAAGGTAACGGTCCTTTATAACTACCTTTCATAACTACCCTTTTTAACTATCTTTCATAACTACTAAATATCTTCCGAAACTTGAAAAACTTATTGCTTGAACCAAGCGTTGATGACTGTGTCGTAGTGGCTGCTGACGGCAAAGGCACGGGTGGCCAGTTCGCGGCGCTGGGCTTCGATGGTGCGTGCACCTTGTTTGTTCAGCAGGTCAAGTAGTATGGGATATTCGGCTTTTGACGGCACGATGGCCACGTCCTTGAAGTTCTTAGCGGCAGCACGAATCAGGCTGATGCCGCCGATATCGATTTTCTCAATAATCTCCTCCGCCGAAGCGCCTTCAGCCACAGTCTGTTCAAAGGGATAAAGGTCCACAATGACGAGGTCGATGGGGGTGATGTTGTATCCGGCCATTTCTGCGCGGTCGCTGGCTTCTTCGCGCCGAGCAAGGATGCCGCCGAAGATGAGGGGGTGGAGCGTCTTCACGCGTCCGCCGAGGATGGAGGGATAGCCTGTCACATCCTCTACACGTCCACACGGGAATCCCAGGCTCTCAATGAAGGACTGTGTGCCACCTGTGGAAAGAAAGCGCACGCCTTGTGCATGTAGGGCGGACAGGATGTCGTCAAGCCCATCCTTGTGATAGACGGAAATCAATGCGGTGCGAATAGGAGTCATGGTTGTTGCAAAGATGTTAAGGGGTGGATTTGCGTTTGACGGCGCTGGAATCGGAGAAACGGAATTCGCCTACTCTCTTGTCTGTTTCTTCTTAAGGCTTCCACGTGGGGTCGTATCTCTCCACGTTATAGGTTCTGTAAATCTGTCCGCCCGCCGTTTGGCCGTAGGTCTCGCGAATGGTGGCAGTGCCGCCTCTGAGCGTGTGGAGAAACGTGAGGGCACCATCGCGCAGACAAGTATGGGTGTCCCAATCGTTGAGGTGGTCGCGGCTTATCTTCTCAATATAGGAGATGGTTTGCGGATAATCGCTCACGGGTGTCAGGTGGTTGCGCAAGTGGTAGCCGATGTCTTTGCGCACATCGTAGGATTCTTTGCTGACATCATAGCGGTCGGCAAGGAAGTCCTGATAGAGGAGTTCGCAGTTGGTGCCCCATTGTGAAACGGGTTCAAGACCTTTGCTCACGGCCACGAGCCGATTGCTGCTAAACACCATAGCGCCTCCGCCCGCCGCCATACGCACGGCATAATTGGTGTGTCCGGCATAGAAGCGATCCGAGCCTCGTTGTTCGAAACGGAGAGAGTCGAGTTCGTCCACCCATTCCCATTCTGACACGCGGGTGGCGTAGTCTGGGTCGTAGTTGGGGTTAAGTTTGGTTTCAGTGCGTGTGAGTTCTTTGACCTCCACCATCTTGACTAAAGCCGTGTAGGAGGGGAAAGTCTTTTCAACCCACGGTTTCCACTCGTTGTTGAAGTAGTTTTCAAAGGCTTTGCCAGAAATCGTGTTGTATTGGCGTTGCGCCTCTTTCCATTTTTCATCAAACTCGTTCATAATCGGCTGGAAAGCACGGTAAGCAAGCGGGGAGTGGCGCATGGCCTCCACTTGACGTGCCGTTTCAGCAGTGAGGAAGGAGTCGCGGAGTGCTTCGTAGGCTCGCATCACGTCGGCACGTAGGGGATCTAAGAATTTAGGTTTGCTTTTGAGTTTGATAGCGTCTTCGGAGTTCCAGTACTTGATGAAGTATCCCTCCATACCCGTCTCAAGCGTAACATCATCGGGCGCACTTTCAGCCAATTTATTGATGCCGTTCCTTGCTTCGCGTATCTCCATGAGAATGATGTCGCGGTAGGTGTGGCGTATTTCAGTGTTGGCGTATTTGTCAAATAGTGTGTCGAAAGGTGCGGTGCGAATCTGTTCAAGGCCTTTGTTGTAAAGGTTCTCGGCGTTGGCACGCGCTGTGTTTTCCACGTCTTCAGCCGAGTGCGCATCGGTGTAGCGGAACACATCGTCCATAAAGGCCTTGTCGAGTTCTGGGCTGAGGTCGGTGGACTTTTTGATCACCAGGTTTGTCCACGCGGAGTTGATTTTTGACTTGTAGTCAAGAATGTCATTGTAGAGGTTTGCCCATATATTCGCGGTATCGCGGAGTACCACTGTATAGGTGAGCGATGTGCGGTCGGTCTCGTTCAATGTGGTAGATATCACTTGCGCCGAGGATAATTGCGGCGCAAGTAATAGGGACAAGAGCAATATAAGAAAAGAAGCGTGCTTGAACATAAAAGAAGAGAGTTTCGGAGTAGCCGCAAAAATAACGTTTATTTGACAATCGTTTGTTGATTGTGTGCAAAAAAAAGTAATCGTGTGTGTTTGGCTTGCGATTTTTACTTCCTTGTTTAGCAACACTTTGCGTTTTGACGTTTTAAGGGGCGTTCTATAAATTAGGCAGTCACATATTCTTTGTGTTTAGGATTCGGCTTGATGCTTTTTTGCGCTTGTTGTTATCTTTTGCTTTAAGTTCTTGCACCATAGCTCGCTATGCTGCTGCGAACTTAAAACAAAATCTAAGCAACAATCGCTAAAAAATCATTCAATCCTAATTTATAGAACACCCCTTAAGTCGAAAATCCGTTCATTGCGTTTCAAGGTACAGCAATCCGCCTCTTGCCGTTACGCCTCTTGCCGAGAAAGAGAGATTTTGTTCGGCGTGCGAGTTGCTAAAAAACACAGCGGAGGCCTTGCCTTGTTCGTCACTCCTGAGGTTTGGATTCCAATAGAGCGTACGTCGTTTGTCTTCGGCGGTAGGTACGTCAATGCTCCGATAGTCGGGGTTGTAGAAGGCTACGGGTTCTTCAAAACCATGTATGGTGCGCTTTTCCACGCCTTTCTTAGAACGAAAAAAGGTGTAGTCCGGACGCGTGTAGAGAAAGATGGCAGCAGGGTTCATGCCCTCTACATTGTTTGCCGTTCCAGACGCCATGGTCAGAAAATCGCGCCAGGCCGAAGGCTCTCGCATGATGACCACGCTCTTCACCTCGTCGGCAAAGATGATGGGGTTGTCACCCTTGTAGCGTTGCAGGAAAAGTTCGTTGTCCACAAAGATGATGGCTGGCCGTCCTGCGTAGCGAAACATATAGACCTCTGGAGAAGGGATGTTGCCCGCTGTGTCGCCAAGACCTTCAAGGAAGTTCATGTATTGGCGGTCGTTGGTGTCAAGGGCGGTGGAGTAATCAAATGCATCGTCCTTTTCGCGAAGCACATCCCATATCAGCCCTGGTGCGCCACCACGGTCTTTCTCCCTTTCCACAAGCAATTCGAAGTTGTAGTATGACGTGGCTCTGCGCATACCCTCTCTTTCGCCGCCGAGATAGGAGTATTTGTTGCCGCGTAGCCCTCGATATCCTCTGTAGGTAACAACGGCTTCGCCGATGTCTTCGGAAATGCTTGCTGGAGGCAGTGTGTCGTTCCAAACAAATGTTTCCGCCGCTGTTTCCTCAACCACAGGTTTCGGTGGGTGTATCTCCATCTCTCTGTCGTCGATAACTCTGGGGCTTGGGCAAAACCAACGGTCCAGGGCTACGCGACTCCACACGGGCTTGTCGTTCACACGGGTGGTGAATTGTGCAATCCAATCGCCAGTGTAGTCGGTGCTTGCGCCAAAGATGAAGCCGCCGAGGCTGTCGGTCACAGCGGTGCTACGCATACTGTAGCCTGCTTTGTTGAACATAATCAGGTTGATCGATGTGCCGGCGCGTGCTTGTTCACGGTTGTTGTTGCGCAGCACGCGGCCTTGCAGGATGAGACGGTCTTCCACGGGGTAGCGCAGGCTGAAACTGTCGCGCCCGGCCATTACCTCTAAGCGGTTGGCCGTCCAGCCTTGTACCATCAGCAAGACATCAAGCGCATCACGCCTGTGCCGATCGTTGGAGGCAAAATACCAAGCAGGATCGGCCACATAGCCCCTCAGTTCACTGCACAACAACAGTTCGGCGGCGAGGTCAGCCTCAGGGGCAGCCACCACTTCGGCTGCCGCTTCACGCACGGCCAGTGAAAAGGTGGTCTGCACGGGTTTACCATATGCGTCTTTGAGACTCATTTCAAGGGCGATGGGCGAAAATGGCTTATAAGCGGTTTCGTTTTGTCGCAGATCCATCGTCACACGGCGCGCTGTGGGTGGACCCCATACCAATCGACGGGCCAGACTCTGACCTCTGCTGTCAAAGAGTTCCACGCGGTTCACTCCGTCGCCGAGCAGTTTGCGCCCTATGGTGAGTTCTACCGGAGCGTCCCCCACGGTGAGGGTGTCGAAATAGACGGCCTCATCGCGGCACATCACTGCCAGCCCGAGTAGTTCTGGCACGGCGTCCGCACGGCGTTGCACGATGAGATCAAGGTCGCTGTTCATTCTGGCCGTGAGCGAGTAGCGAGCTTCGGGCGCGACGGCAGGAAGATCAAAACGTTTGTTCCCCACTATGGCGTAGGCATTATCAATTCCGGCGGGAAGGGTGAACACGCCCCGTCCTTCGTGGGTGGGAATGGTGGTGAGCAGCGCAGAACCATCAGCGTTGTATATAGATATGGTGTCATTGCTAGGTGTGCCATCGCTGCTGGTCAGTTCATAAGCGATGCGCCCAGCCAGCCCGCTCACCCGACTACCGCCTTCGGGATAGAAGGTCAGTTTTCGGTTTTTGTTCCTCTTGAAGTCGTAGGGACGCGGATGTCCATGGTTTAGGTCGGCTTCGTGTCTGGGGCGCAGTATTTCCATGTTGCTGCCCGGCGGTGCATCAAGGTCTTTTTTCTTGAACACCGGCACTACGCGCGAGAAGCACGCTTCGCCACCCCAGTTGAGCATCTCACGGGTGAAGGCACGCATCTCGTAGAAATTCCCTCCGCGTACTGGCAGTTCGAGTTTGAAGGCCCCGTCGGTCTGACCGAGAGAGTCGATGGGCAACAGTTTGCGCTCCACGAGTTCACCGTCGGCATCGAGCAGTTCTACATAGAGCACGCGGCTCACGGGCAGAGGGCATAGTGAAGAGGCACGCATCACATACGCTTTGAACCAGAGGGTCTCGCCCTCAAAATAGCCATTGTTGTCTAAGTGCAGATACACCGTTTCGCGAGGGAAACGGTAGTCAAAATCGGAAAGTGCAGTGAAGCATTTTGCGATTTCTTCAAACTGCCCCTGCCCTTGGGCTTGTGCCTGCCCAGAGAGGAGCAGCATGAGGGCTATGAGGAGAGGTGCGGCGCGTTTACACATTGCTGTAAAAGTCAAGCATATCTTCAATTTGTGCCGTGCTGGCATGGCTGTCCAGGCGTAAGTTCCCCGCGTCAGCGAGTAGGGTGAAGTTAATGAGTCCACCGATGTTTTTCTTGTCGTGGCGCATCAGTTCAATCAGTGCGGGATAGTCGTCGCAGGTGAAACGGAACGTGCCGTAGTTTTGACGCACAAAGGTGAACGCTTGCCGCATTTTTTTCTCTGGAAAACCAGTAAGACGGCACGATAGGTATAGTTCACAGACCAGTCCGTAGGCCACGGCATACCCGTGCAACATGGGGCGTCCTTGTCTGAGTGCGAGACTCTCGAAAGCATGACCGGTGGTATGTCCGAGGTTCAGCGCCTTGCGCAGGCCGCGTTCGTGGGGGTCCTGTTCCACTATGCCGCTCTTCACATCAATGCTCTGCCGCACCATCTCCTGCAACATTTCCAAATTCGGGCTTTCCAGATCGTAAGCGATGTGTGCGTTCCACATTTCCTCGCCGCTGAGCAGGGCGTGTTTGAGCATCACGGCATATCCGGAGCGTAGGTTTTCCGCGTCGAGCGTACGCAAGAATGTCGTATCGATGATCACGGCTTCGCTATCCCTGAACGCCCCTATTTCGTTTTTCAGCCCACCGAAGTTTATGCCTGTTTTTCCTCCCACTGCTGCATCCACCATAGCCAACAGGGTGGTGGGGATGTTCACATAGCGTATGCCGCGCTTGAAGGTGGCGGCTGCAAATCCGCCGAGGTCGGTCACCATACCGCCGCCGAGGTTCACCAGCAGCGACTTGCGCGACGCTCCGCCACTGACTAAGGCTTGCCACACGTCCTGCAACGTGTTGATGTTCTTGTGCGCGTCGCCAGGCTTAATGACTATGGATGAGGCATTCTCTATCGCCTTACAGCCAGAGATCAAGGGCTTGCAGAGACGCTCGGTAGTGGTGTCGGTGAGCAAGAAGAGGCGATCGTAGTCTGTCGCCGCAAGCAGGTTGGTCAGTTCAAGCGCAGGATTTGTGGAATAGATAATCATGGTTTTTCGGTGTGTTTCAGTTCGCGGCGCCTTTTTCATATTCTTCGATCAGCCTACGGCTTCGCTCGGGGATGGGTATACTCTGTCCGTCGCTGCGGCGCACGCAGACCATCACTGTGCGGCATCGGCAGTACACTTCGCCAGTGGCGATGTTTACGGCCTGCTGTTCAAGGGTGAAACTCTTGTTACCGAGGTGAGTCACGGCGGTTTCCACACAGACGGTGTCACCATAGTGCAATGGCAGAAAGAAGTCCGCGTTGATATTGGCCACTACGGGGATGATTTCGCTGTCGAACACATCGGGACCGAGGACAGCACGCATGTATTCCTGTTTCCCCAGGTCGTAGTAGGCGAAATAGGCATTGTTGTTTACATGCCCGAAGCGGTCCACGTCGCTGAACCGTATCTGTATGGGCAGGCTGTGGTGGAACATTGTCTTGAGGTTATAAGGTTTTGAGGTTGTTAGGTTATGAGGGGTAAGTTACCTTTCAGTACTACTGCGGACGGGGACGCCCGCGCTCCCGGGGGTTGCAATGGGCGGACTGATGGTTTCAGGTCTTTTCAACCTTATTTAGCCGTCCACGTGTCGTAACGTGCATACGGCTGTTTCGGGCCACGCTCCCAAACGCATGGGCAGCAGGGCCGTCCCTATGCCGGTGGTGACGAAGAGCCTTTGCTGTCCGTTGGTGTAGAGGCCGCTCCATTCGGGGAATACCAATACGGCGGGCGACCAGCCTCCGGGCAGGACTAACTGCATGCCGTGGGTGTGGCCACTGAAGGTGAGGGGAATGTCGGTTTTACCTACTACGGCGCGCCGCCAGTGCGTGGGGTCGTGTGTGAGCAGAATACGGTAGGCGCGATGGTCCGTGCCTATTAGTGCTTTGTGGATGTCGCCCCGTCCCCGTCGGGGTGGAGGACTGTCGTTTTCGCAGCCAGCGATGACGATGGAATCGCCCGCGCGGCGTATGATGTGGTGCGAGTTGGTGAGTATGTGCCAACCCGCTTGCCGTTCCAAATCTTGTAAGCGGCGAGCATGAGCGGCCTCAGCGGCGGTGTCGTCCCACTTTTGGTAGTCGGGATAGTCATGGTTTCCCATCACGCTAATCACCCCGTCGGTGGCCTTGAAACGCGAGAGTTGAGGGAGAAATTCTGCAAATTCCTCGTTGCTGAAATTAACTACATCACCAACAATGCAGATGAGGTCGGGCTTGGTGGCGTTTACTGCTTGCACCATGCCGTTTATCGCGGCAGTGTCGCCATGGTGTGTACCCACATGTAGGTCGCTCACTATGGCGATGCGATAATCGTCGAATGCAGCCGGGATGCGGTCGTCTGTCACAACGAAACTTCGAGTGACGAAACGTTGCTGCCCCTCTGTGAGACCATATATAAATACTGAGAGCACGACGGCGGCCAACACGCAGCCTGCAGCGAGAAAACCTTTGCCCGCCTTTTGGCCGAAGAGTCTGCCCAACGCGAGAAACGCCGCCAGCACAAGTTCTGTCATGCCCACACAAAAGATAACAGTAAGCAGCCGCGTGCGCCATACAGAGGGAGTCAGCGAAACATAGCCCGCTCCGAAGAACAGGAACAAGACGCTCACCAATAACGCCAGTGTAGGCAACCAAATCCCCAGCCACCGCCACCGCTTGCTTACACTTCGGGGCAGAAGCAGGTGGAGTGCTGCGGGAGGTAGCACGGTGAGAAGGATGAATGAAAGGGAAACGCGCAGGAGCATGCTTTCAAGGGGATACGACGGCAAAATTAGCACTTTCCTGCAAAAACGCTTTTGCACCGAGTGCGATAAGTAAAGGACTGCAAGTCGTTGCACCCCGAGGCGCGTCGCATGTCACACGGCGTTTTCAGTGAGTCGCCTCTCGTAGTCGTTGCGTTGGTCTTCTCCGATTTCGCCCACCGCGAAGTAGTGTGCCGCAGGATGGGCGAACATCAGTCCGCAGGTGGCGGCATGGGGATTCATCGCTCCATTCTCGGTGAGCGTGATGCCTATTTCTTCTAGGCGTAGCCGGTGGTGTATGGGAAATATGATTCGTTGATCGGGCAAGCATGGGTAGCCTACAGCGGGGCGTATGCCTTGAAACTCTTCGCGGTGAAGGGCGGTGATGGGGAGATTTTCTTCGGGAGCGTAGCCCCAATACCGCTTGCGCACTTCTTCGTGCATCTTCTCTGCGGCGGCTTCTGCAAGTCTGTCACAGACGGTCTGGCAAAGCATATCGGTGGGGGTTGGGCAGGGCATAGCCGTGGCAAAGAGCCCTACGTGGTCGTTTACGCCATCACCATTACCGCCATGTGTCGCTGGAAGTACAAAGTCTGTGAGGCACAGACACGCTTTACCTGGTTTTTGTTGGCGCAGGCAGGGCAACCGCCAAGAGCCTTCAAACAAGAGGTCATCGCCGTCAGCTCGACAGGGGAGTATAGCAAAACGTGCTATGGCTTCTATCCCTTCTGCCTCAAGCCATTGCAGCATTGCTTCTGCATCGCTTAGTAGCCCAGCGGCGGCGTGGGCCTCAGGGCGATCAGTTTCAGGAAAAGTTTCTGCCCATGCTGTGCGGCAGGCTATGCAACCATGCGTCTCCACCACGCTTGCAAAACGCGGCGCTATCTGCCAGGCATGGAAGAAGTATGCCCAGTTGATGTAGTCCGCAAGATCGTGCGGAAGGTAGCGGAGCGTGACGTGCGGCATGGATGTAAGCCTTTAATAAGCCCTTTTCCCACCTACATAAGTGGCGAGCACGCGGTGTCGGAACGTGTGGCCTTCAAGGGGTGACCACCCGCAGCGGCTCACGATTTTATTGGGTGTGAGCGTCCATGGGCTGTGGGGGTTGATGAGGACCAGGTCGGCGGCGAGGCCAGTGCGTATGTAGCCCCGATCGTTCATGCCGAAGAGGTCTGCGGGGTTGTGGCACATCAGTTCCACAAGGTGTTCGTAGGTGAGAAATCCTTGTGCCGCGAGGTCAAGCATGACGGGCAGAGAGAATTGCACCATCGGGATGCCGCTGGCCGCGCGTAGTGCGCCGCCGCGTTTTTCATGCAGGCGGTGCGGCGCGTGGTCGGTGCCGATGGTATAAATTCGTCTGTCGGCCAACCCTCTGCGTAGCGCGTCACGGTCGGCTGCAGTTTTCACGGCGGGGTTGCATTTGATGCGTGTACCAAGGCGGGCATAGTCATCACGGCAGAAAAGTAGGTAGGTGGGGCAGACTTCGGCGGTGATGTGTTTGGCGGCCTGGGCAATGAGGTCCAGTTCTTCGGCTGTACTGACGTGGGCAATATGCAATCTTGTGCCATAGCGTTCAGCCAGGGCAATGGCGCGACGTGTGGCACTCACACAGGCTGCGGCAGGCCGCAGATCGGAGTGTATGGCTATTGGAGCATCGTTGGGGAAATCCTTGCGGGCGTTCTTGTATAATACGGAGAGGAGCGACTGGTCCTCGCAATGGGCCACGACTGGTTTGTGCGCTTTGTGGAATACCTCGGCAAGTGGCTCATTGGTGTCAAGGAGCATGTTACCAGTGGATGCGCCGAGAAACACTTTGATGCCACAATAGAGTGAAGAATCAATTTCTGCAAGACGCGCCGCGTTTTCTTTGGTGGCTCCGAGGTAAAAACCCATACGTATCACGCTTTTCTCAGCGGCGATATGTGCCTTTTCGAGCAATGTCTCCGTATCAATGGTCTGAGGCAGGGTGTTGGGCATGTCCAGTGCGGTGGTCACGCCTCCTGCCGCCGCCGCGCTGCTCTCGGTGGCAATGTCTCCCTTATGCGTCAGGCCGGGATCGCGGAAGTGGACGTGTGTGTCAATCACTCCGGGAAGCAGCAATGTTCCCGTGGCATTGACCACTTCGTCAAATCCCTCTTCAGGCAGTGGCGTAGGGCTAACGCAGGTGATCTTTCCGCCTTCTACAGCCACGCTGCCGGTGAAGCGGTTGCCATCGCTGACGATGGTGGTGTGCTGGATGAGAAGGCTCATACGCGGGGCTTTATCTTACCGGTCAGTGCACGCCAGCGCAGATTGATTACCCCAAAGAGTGCCTCGCTGAAGATGCCGCCGCTCATTTTGCTGGTACCCAAGCGGCGGTTCACGAAGATAACGGGCACTTCCTCCACACGAAACCCCAGGTGATGGGCCGTGTATTTCATTTCTATCTGGAAAGCGTAGCCTTTGAAGCGTATGGCATTGAGGTCGATGATTTCCAGTACTTTCCGACGATAGCACACGAAACCTGCTGTGGTGTCATGGACGGGTACGCCTGTGATGAGACGCACGTATTTGGAGGCGTAGTAACTCATCAGTACACGCCCCATCGGCCAGTTCACTACGTTCACCCCACTGACATAACGCGAGCCTACTGCGAGGTCGCCTTTGCCTGAGGCTACGGCTTCGTGTAGGCGCGGCAAGTCTTTGGGATCGTGGCTGAAGTCTGCATCCATCTCGAAGATGTACTCGTAGTCGCGTTCCAAAGCCCATTGAAAACCTGTGATATAGGCGGTGCCCAATCCGAGTTTTCCGCTTCGTTCCACGAGGTGGAGTCTGCCAGCACAATCGCCCTTCATCAGGTTCTTGACGATGTCTGCAGTACCATCAGGCGAGCCGTCGTCAATGACGAGCACGTGTGCACCGATGGGCTGAGCAAGAACAGCGCGGATGATTTGTTCCACGTTCTCTTTCTCGTTGTATGTGGGGATGATGACCAGGCTTTCAGAGGTATTCATTTGGAGTTTCGATTGTGTCTGTTTGTATAGGATTTGTTGTTGGTGGCTTCATTCTGTGTAACTATTGTCTGCTGTTTCCCATTTGCCGCCCCTCCAACGTAGTCTGACGGGGCGGAAAGCGCCCTCGGCCCCTTGCAGTTCTTCAAGGCTCAGCCTGCTGGTGCGCACTTCTATGCATAGAATGTCCTCGGCTTCTTCAAAGTGGGCTTCCACATGGAACGGCACGAGACGTTCTGCCCAATGCTTGCGTGCCAGATAGGCTGTGCTGTCGGGTGCAGTGAGGAAGGCACGTAAGTCGGGCATTTCGAAATAACCCTGCACCTCCCGCCCGTCAGCGGTATAGAAACTTATGCGGCTGTAGGGTATGGGGTGGGGGAGTGTATAGACTACGCAAAAGAGAGGTGCTGAATCGGTGGGTAGCATTCGGACTTCGAACCGGCTTGTAGCGGTGGGGGCAATACGCAGGTAATTGTCGTTGCGCAGGGTGAGGCGCGCAGGGTTTGCGAAGAGATTTTCCACCACAGGTTCTGCACCACCACGTGCGAGTAGCACCAGTTCTGCACGCGCTTTCTGTGGCAACACGGGCAGTACATTGTCGGGCATTTCGGTAAAGAAACGTTCCACCGCCGTCTGTGCGTCGCTACGTGTAGGCAGGAGCAACCATGTGCAAAGTGCCATAATTAGTAGCGTCCGCAGGCTAATAGCGAAAGCCCGATGTGTGGAGTGTGGGTTCATTGATAGAAACGGTGGGTTTCGGCTTGCCGCCATCTGCCTCTCGTAAAGTCGGGCACGTCCACAGGGCGTCCGTTGCCTTGTGCGCTGATGGCAGAGAGCGGTGCAATGCAACTCCATTCTGCAGCATCGTACACATCGATGTCGAGCGGCAGACCGTAGTGCAGGCAGTGGATGAGGCGGCAGTCCATGGCATAGTTCATCTCGTTGGGCACGCCGATGCTGTGTCCCTCTTCCCAATAGTGGCTCGCGGCATTGCGCTCTTTGAATTCTGCAGCCAGGTCGAGTGCGGCTTGGCCAGTTAGCGACTCGTCCATACCGCGTGTGCGTAGGGTGGGCAGTGGGTATTTTTGTGCAAAGCCCTCCGTGCCGCACACGGTTTGCAGACGGCTGTAGGGCCGCGGTGTGTTAGTGTCCAATTGTTGCATGATGGTCACGCCGCGCCGAGTACGGATGAGTGTGGTGTTCACGCGCCCGAGCAGTCCTCCCACGCCCAGTCCGCGCGAAGTCATTGAGGTGAGGCTTTCCATCAGGTCGCCCCTGTGTAGCCCTATCAACCAGCCCACAGGTCCCATGCCAGGGGTGGGGTACGCGTTGGCGCCGTGTGCTGCGATGCTACGCACCATCCAGCCGTAGTCAGTGCCTATGGCGTTGCCGTGTTCAAGTAGGTTGTGGATGTATGCGCCTTCCAGGTGGGTCAGTTCGCCGAAGAGTCCTTCGCGGTGCATCTCGAGCGTGGCCAGTGCGAAATAGTCGTAGCAGCAGTTCTCCGTCATGAAGCAATGGCGGCGAGTGCGTTCAGCGGTGTCCACGAGCCGCCAGCATTCTTCTATCGTGGTGGCAGCGGGTACCTCCACGGCTACATGCTTTCCTGCCTCCATCGCAGTGCAGGCCATTTCAGTGTGTGTGTGCCACGGGGTGCAGATATACACCAGGTCAATATCCTCCCTCGCTACTGCCGTGCGCCAAGCCTCTTCGCCACAGAGCAGATCCGGACACGTCCGTCCGTTGCGTACCATCGCAGAAGCCGCCGTGTTAAGACGTTCCGGATCTACGTCAGCCAACACGCGTATTTCTGCTCCGCGTATCACGCCGTAGCGTTCCACCGTCTTCAACCCGCGCTGTCCCACGCCGAGCAGGGCGATGCGCACCAACGGAATGCGGGGAGCACGAAAGAGAATCATAGACTCCGGATAGGCAGACATAATAGGTTTTGAAGTTATTTTTCGTTGACCATTGACCATTGACCGTTGACAATACTGGCTACAAAGGGTTTTGCTAATGGTCAATGTTCAATGCTTTGAGGTCTTTAGAACCATAACTGAAATGGCCAGAAATCTTTTTTCTGTGCGCAAAAGTAATGCTTTTGTCACGAATGCGTACTTTCACCACGTTATTTCGGATTAAGTGTCAGAGATTAGAAGTATCATGGATAAAAAAAGAAAGTTGGAACGCGTAGAAGGCGACTTCCGCGTTTATCACAAGGATGGCACCGTGACCGATGTAAAAGCCTATACCAAGCGTTATAAGCGCGATAATAAAGGCTGCAAGGAGCAAGAATAGCGGAGCGATTGTGAGCGGCTTTGTTGATTGCACACACGAAAAAGAAAGTCCGAGCCAGTGCGAAACGGCTCGGGCTTTCTTTAAGTTATTGGCTTGTGACGTGAGCGTGACTTAGAGGTTGGGGTTGATGGCGTTCCACTCGCTCACGGGCGGCACGATGTTTAGCGTCACGAGTTCGTCGCGCATCTTGCAGAGGTGCTCATAACTTTGGTCGAGTTTGGCCAGTTCTTCGGGCGTGCCCTGCGGCATGCGATAGGTGCAGCCGTTGGCATTGAGCGTGGTGTCCATGGCCATCATAATGCGCTGATACTTCTCGTTGTTCACGAAGGTGCCAGCGGGATAAGCGAAAGGCTCGCCGCCCATCACGCTGCGTATCATCTCCACGCTGAGGTATGAGGGGCTCTGGAACGAACTGCGGCCACGGAGTTTGATGATGGCAGCACCGCCCTGCGTCACGTCCTTCTTCATCTGCTCCCACTCGGCCTCGGGGAAGGCTTCGGTGCCGATGATGTCCGTAAGGGGCTTGCCGGCAATTTTCACGGCGCTTCCGAATACGGCCATCTGCTCACCGTGTCCGCCATAGGTGGCGCAACCGGTAACTTCGCTCTGCATCACACCGAACTTCTTTGCCAACGCGCTTTGCAGACGGGTACTGTCAAGTGCGGCCAGTGTAGTTACCTGCGAGGGTTTCAGACCGCTGTAGAGCAACGTCACGAGGCCCGTGAGGTCGGCTGGGTTGAAGATGATGACCACATGCTTCACGTCGGGGCAGTATGCCTTGATGTTTTTGCCCAGTTCTTCGGCAATTTTGCAGTTGCCAGCCAGCAAGTCTTCACGTGTCATGCCCTCCTTACGGGGTGCACCGCCACTGGAAATGATGTATTTAGCGTCTGTAAAAGCCTCTTTTACGTCGGTGGTAGCGGTGATTTTCACATCGCCGAAGCCGCACTGACGCATTTCTTCGGCCACGCCTTCGGGGGAGAAGACGTCATAGAGGCAGATGTTGCTGGTGAGACGCATCGTCAGCGCGGTCTGCACCATGTTAGAACCGATCATGCCGGCGGCGCCGACGATGACCAACTTCTCGTTTGTCAAAAAAGCCATTGGTCTGAAAGGTGTTAAAGGGTTAAAATTCGTTTTGCGGTGCAAAGATAACGTAATAAAAGAAAAGCGCAATGCAAAGAAAAAACATAAAGCCGCCGTGGCACAAAACGGCGGTGGATTTATGCGTAACTTTGCACCGATAAATCCATTCAATTTTTAAGATACGAAGACTATATTATGGACAACACCATCGCCTTGCGCGTTGCCTCTCTGCGCAAATGGATGAGCGAGCAGGGGCTTGACGCCTTCATCGTGCCCACTGCCGACCCACACGGTAGCGAGTATCTCCCCGATCACTGGAAATGCCGTGAGTGGCTTACGGGTTTCACGGGTTCGGCAGGGACGGCCGTGGTGACACAATACGAAGCCGCGCTATGGACGGACTCGCGCTACTTCCTGCAAGCAACAGCGGAACTCAACTGGACGCCGTTCCACCTGATGCGCGAAGGCGAGGCCGCTACGCCCGACATCGCCACATGGCTGAATATGCAAACAGACGTTGTCGCTGTGGGTGGCGACGCCTGGTTGCTCAGCCAGCAGTTTGCCGACACCATCACGAAATCTTCTCTTGACGCTGCGGACACAACTGCTGCGCATACCAAAACAGTCCGTCCTGCGCTCAGATTCGTTTTAGCCACCGACCCTTTTGCCACACTTTGGACAGATCGTCCGCCGCTCCCCACAGGGAAGATCGTGACTCAGCCTGAGACCTACGTGTCACGCACGGCGGGAGAGAAACTCGCCGCACTTGCTGCACCGCTCCCCCCTGGTGGCTACCTGCTTCTGCACGATCTTTCTGAAATAGCCTGGACGCTCAACCTGCGCGGCTGTGATATAGAATACAATCCCGTGTTCCTGGCCTACCTCTTCGTTGGCGAGACTTCTCGGACGCTCTGTACGGATATTGACAAACTCACGCCCCAGGCGCAGTCTGTGCTCAATGAGGCAGGCGTCACGGTGAGACCTTACGCCGACGCCCTGCAAGTGACAGATGAGTTGGTAGCCAGGGGCTGTACCTTCTTACAAATGTCCAACGACATCCCTGCGGCTTTCACCAACCGCTTGCAAGAATGTGCTTTAAAGCCAATCCTTGCCACCTCGCCCGTGAGTATGGCAAAGGCCGTGAAGGACGAGGGCGAGCAGGCTGGTTTCCGCCTTGCCATGGAGCGTGATGGTGTGGCGCTGGTGACGTTCCGCCACTGGCTTGACGAGGCCCTCTCGCAGGGGGAGCACCTCACCGAGCAGGACATTGACCGCCGCCTCACAGCCTTACGCGCCGCCCAGCCCGGTTTTGAGAGTCTCAGTTTCGGTACCATCGCCGCCGCTGGAGCGCACGGGGCAGTGGTGCACTATGAGGCCGCCCCTACAGCCCACACCCCGCTGCCGCAGCGAGGCTTCCTCTTGCTCGACAGCGGTGCGCAATACGACAGTGGCACCACCGACATCACCCGCACCATTCCCCTCGGGCCGCTCACCGACGAGGAACGCCTTGTCTATACCTACGTTCTCAAGGCCCACATCGGGCTGGCGCGTCTGCGTTTCCCCGAAGGTACCAATGGACTGCAGGCCGACACCGCCGCCCGCGCTCCGCTTTGGCAAGCGGGCTACGACTTTGGTCACGGCACTGGCCATGGTGTGGGGAGCCACTTGTGCGTACACGAGGGACCGCACCAGATTCGCAAGGACAAACGTCTCTGCACAATGGTGCCTTTGCTCGCGGGCATGACCATCACCGACGAGCCAGGCGTGTATCTTGAGGGCAAGTTTGGCGTGCGCTTGGAGAATGTGCTGCTGGTGCGCAAGGCCGATGATGGTTTCCTCTGTTTCGAGCCGCTCACGCTCTGCCCCTTCGACACCGCACCCATCGTACGCTCCTTGCTCACCCACGAGGAACGTTCCTACCTCAATGCTTATCATGCCGAGGTGCGCCAGCGTTTGCTGCCCTTGCTCACCGATGAGGCTGTCGCCAACTGGCTTGTAGCCGCCACCGAAGCCCTCTGAAAAACAAAAGAATATGATTCGCCCGTCACTTGTGTTTCCTTCATCACAAGTAACGGGCGAATTGTTTGTATGGGTGGTACCACCAGGAATCGAACCGGGGACACACGGATTTTCAGTCCGTTGCTCTACCAACTGAGCTATGGCACCATTTGTGTTTGCGGGTGCAAAGGTGGGGCGTTTTTTCTGAACGGCCAAATTTCGCACCGATTATTTTGCGGTGCTTTGTATTTTTTGGATTTTTTGCCGCCGGATTAGCAAGAGCGAGCCGCAGCCTGAAAGCGCTACTGCGACGAGGCAGAGTGCCGCGCGCGGCGCGATTTGTGGTATGATCAGGCATGCCGCGAGCCCTGCCATGAGGAGCAAGAATTGGAAAGCGCAGAAGTGCAGCGTGGCGGAATCGTAGCGCAACCCATAGCGGTGGCGGTAGAACAATGCAATGGCCAGCATGTCAAAGAGGTTTGCCGCTGAGAGGCCGATACCGGCTCCAGTCAATTCGCCGATGGCGTAGCCCGCCAGCACGCAGGCGATGAGCACGAGGTTGTATGCCGTTTCCATCACCAGGAAGACGGTGCTGTCAGCATTGGCCAACGACAGGTAGGCCGCAGGGGTGTAAACCGCTTTGAAGAACATATAGGCCAGTCCGCATACCACCATAGGTATCACGGGCAGGAACTCCGTAGTGAGTAGCAATGGAATGAGCACTGGCAGTGAGAGGGCGAAGAGGATGAGCAACGGTGTCATCAGCATCACCAGCACGTTGGTTTGGCGGGAGATGAGGGTGCGTGTGCGCTCTTTGTCGCGCGCCGCTGCCGACAGTCGCGGGTAGAAATCTGCATCCATGGCCACAAAGACGATGCGGGCATAACTCACGATGAGTGTGAAACCTGCGGCATACAGCCCCAGTTCGTCCCAAGAGTGCATCTGTTGTTTCAACGCGGTGCGGATGATGAGTTCTGCCGCCGTTGCCACTACTCCTGCCAGCACATAGGCCACGCCAAGTCGCAGCAAGGGTATACCGGCCTTGAGAAACACGCGATTGATGCGGCAGAGGCGGTAGGGCATAGGCTTGTTCGTCACCACCAGATGGATTGCCATAGATGCGAAGGTGGAGAGGAACAACACGGGGATGATGGCGCGGAAGCCCAGCCACATGTAGAGTGGCACGGCAAAAAGCAGTGTGGCAACGGCTGTCAGTGCCGTGGCCACTGCGAGGCGCCTCAGTTCGTGCAAACCCTTGAGAACGGCTATTTCGCCGCCCATCAGTGTGGTGAATGCCACTACAGGAGCCAACAGGCAGAAGTGCCATGTCTCCTTGTAGCCGCCCGTCATAAACAGACTCAGTACGGGTGAGAACACCAACCCGGCCAGCAATCCTACCACAGCGGTGAGCATCACCCATGTGCGTACCGTGCATGCAAAATCGGCGGTAGCCTCGTCCTCCCCTTTGTCGTGTAGTTCAGCCAGACGTTGCACCGCACTGAACCCCAGCCCCAGGTTTGTCACCGAGCCGATCAGTGCGATGTTGCGAGAGTAAAGGTCGTTCACGGCCAATCCTGCGCTCTTGATGAACGTCGCCGCTGCCTTGCCGCGCACCACCGCTGCGAGCATGGTGAGCACTTGAACAGCGCCCATCAGCCCCGTGCTACGGAAGATACGTCTGTAGGAGGATTCGAAGTCCCGATGGGTCGAGTCTTTCACGGTCATACGGTGGGCAGTTGGTGTCCGTTTATCTTTCTATATAAGTCGAGGGCGAACACGTCGGTCATGCCCGTGAGATAATCCACCACATGGAAGATACGCTCGGCCTCAGTGCCTTCTGTGAGGGCGTATTGTGCCGACGCCTGCCCGAGCAGCAGGCGACTGTAGGCGCGTTTGGGATGGAGCACGGCGTCCACCATCAGCCCCAGGAGCGTATAGATGATATGGTATCCGGCCAACTCAATGTCGGTGACGACCTGGGCCTTATAGATGCGCTTCACGGCCAGTTCGGAGCAACGCTTGTAGGCTTCGCGTTCGCGCTCGGGGATGTGGTCGATGAGTGTGCCAGTGAATGTGCCGTTGAGAATTTCTTGCTCGTGCTCCACAAACACATCCACGCAGGCGCGTTCCAATGCGCCGATGACACACGTGCGGTAATAGACGATGCGGTCGCCTCGGTCTTTATCGTCGGGATAGGCGGCCCGCATTTGGCGCTGCGTGGCTTCGTCGAAGAAGGCCATCAACAGGTCTTGCGTCTCTTCAAAGGAGAGTATGCGCAGTTTGAAGGCGTCTTCGATGTCCATTACTTCATAGCAGATGTCGTCGGCGGCCTCTACCAGATAAACCAGCGGATGGCGGGCGTAGCGCACTGCTCCGTCGTGGGTACGCTCCAGGCACGGGATGCCCAACGAATTAGCGATGTGCTCGTAGTCGTGCTGTTCGGCAGCGAAGAAGCCGAATTTGCTTTTCTTTCCCGCCAAGGTGGAGGAGAACGGGTATTTCACTACAGAAGCCAATGCGCTGTAGGTCATTACGAAACCGCCCTTGCGTTGGCCTGCAAACTGATGGGTGAGTAGCCGGAACGTGTTGGCGTTGCCGTCGAAGTGGGCCAGGTCCTGCCATTGCTGTTCGGAGAAAAGGTTGTGAAGCCTTTCGCCCTCGGCTTCTGTGAAATAGGTGCGTACGGCGCTCTCCCCGCTGTGTCCGAAGGGTGGGTTGCCCATGTCGTGTGCCAAGCAGGCTGCACTGACAATAGGCGACAGGTTTTGCAACGCGCTGCGCACCGTTTCCCCGTGGCGATCGATGAGCCGGTCGGCCACGTCGGTGCCGAGGCTACGCCCCACGCTCGACACTTCAAGGCTGTGTGTCAGGCGGTTGTGCACAAACACGCTGCCGGGGAGCGGAAACACTTGCGTCTTGTTCTGCATCCGCCGGAACGCCGCCGAGAAGATGAGGCGGTCGTAGTCTCTTTGGAAATCGCTGCGTCGCTCTCGCTCATCGCGAGGCACGCCCTCTTTGCCGAAGCGTTGGGAGGAAATCAGCCTGTTCCAGTCCATCATGGGTTTAGTCCAAATAGCGTTGAGTCAAGTCTTCGTAGCGGTCTATGCGGCGGTCGCGCAGGAAGGGCCACCATCGGCGCACCTGCTCGCTGCGCCCCAGGTCGATGTCGGCCATGAGCACGCCCTCCTCGTCTTCGCCGGCCTCGGCCAGGATTTCTCCTTGCGGGCCGCACACAAAACTGCAACCCCAAAACCGTATGCCTGCTGTCTGCCCGCTGGGGTCGGGTTCGAAGCCCGTGCGGTTTACGGCGATGACCGGCAGCCCGTTGGCCACGGCATGTCCGCGTTGTACGGTGCGCCACGCTTCACGCTGACGTTGCTGCTCTTCGGGAGTGTCGTCGGCGGAATAACCAATGGCGGTGGGATAGATGAGCAGGTCGGCGCCAGCAAGGGCCATGAGCCGTGCCCCTTCGGGGTACCACTGGTCCCAGCACACTTGCACGCCGAGGCGCCCCACACTGGTGTTGATGGGCCGCCAGGCATCGTCGCCAGGCGTGAAATAGAACTTTTCGTAGTAGGCAGGGTCGTCGGGGATGTGCTTCTTGCGGAACGTACCGGCAATGGTGCCGTCGGCCTCAAACACCACGGCGGTGTTGTGGTACAGTCCGGCGGCACGCCTCTCGAACAACGAGGTGACCAGCACCACTCCCGCTTCTTGGGCCACCGAGCCGTAGAAGTCCGTAGCCTCGCCTGGAACGGGAAGAGCCAGGTTGAAGTTGTCCACATCCTCTGTCTGGCAGAAGTAGCGCGTATCGTGCAGTTCTTGTAGCACCACCAGCCGCGCACCTTTGGCCGCAGCCTCGGTGACGCGCCGCACGTTGTTTTCCCTATTTGCGGCCGTGGAGTCAGAACAGGATATCTGCACCAACGCTGTACGGAGCAGAGCGTTCTTTTGTTCCATTGCAGAATATAGCATGATGAAGGAGACGAAGAGGCTCTGCGGCAGTGTTCTGACGATGAGGAACGGACCGCGTTCCTCCGTTTTTTTCGTCCGCGCAAGCCTGGTCAGCGGTCTCCTATTCGGTTTTTTGGAGTTTGCAAAGTTCGCCAACTCCAAGCGAATAAGCAAACAAAACAGCGGGAAAAGGGCTTTACCTTGCATTTATGCGTATCTTCGCCAGTGAAAACTCATACATAAAAATGCCCCACATCCTCATTGACGACAAAATTCCCTATATCCGTGGCCTGGCGGAGCGCCTGGGCGAGTGTACCTATATGCCTGGTTCGGCAATCTCACGCGAGGAGGTGCGCGATGCTGACGTTCTCATCGTCCGCACCCGTACCCGTTGCAATCGTGCGCTCTTGGCGGGCAGCAGGGTGCGCTTCATCGTGACAGCAACCATTGGCTACGACCATATCGACACCGAATATCTAAAGGAAGCGGGCATTGGCTGGACCAATTGTCCAGGCTGTAACGCCTCGAGCGTGGCGCAATATGTGGAGAGCGCACTGATCCTGCTCAATCGCGCAGGATGCATAGACTTCCAGACCAGCACCATCGGCGTGGTGGGCGTGGGGCATGTAGGTGCCCAGGTCTGTGCTCGTGTTGCGGCGTTGGGGCTGAGCGTGCTGCGCTGCGACCCACCCAGAGGACGGCGCGAGGGCGGATACTTCGTATCCCTGGCGCGTCTGCAAGAGGAGGCGGATATCATCACATTTCACACCCCGCTCACCACCTCGGGCCCTGATGCCACATACCACCTCGCCGGTCCCGCCTTTTTCGCCGGACTGAAGCGCCCCATCGTTTTTATCAATACCAGCCGCGGAGAGGTGGCCGACACCAAGGCGTTGCTCAAGGCGATGGCTTGCGGCGCGGTGTCGCAAGCCGTTATCGACACTTGGGAGGACGAGCCTCATATTTCCCCCACGTTGCTGAACCAAACCTTTATCGGCACGCCCCACATTGCGGGGTATAGTGCCGATGGCAAGGCCAATGCCACACGCATGGCTCTCCAAGCCGTGGCCAGGTTCTTGGGGCGCGATGAAATGGAGTTCAACGTGGAGCCGCCTGCGCTTGCTCTCAGTGCTGACGACATACCTTCCGACCCCCTCGACCGCAAACTGCTACTCTACAACCCCATGCACGACAGCGACGCCCTCAAGTCGCGGCCTGCCGATTTTGAGATGCTACGCGCCTGCTACCCGTTGCGGCGCGAAAAGTTCTGACTTCCACGCGAGCGCGGGCTGACGGGGACTACGAATGTCTGTTTGCAAAACCTGCGGGCGGGGACGCCCGCGCTCCCAATGCTTGCAATGGGCGGGCTGACGGCGCTGCTAATGGTCAATGCTCAATGGCCAATGAAACAAAGTCCGTTGTAGTTTAAACGAGATCTGCCAGCCGATGATTTGCCTTCATCATGCTCTGCGCGGGAAGCACAATTGAGGTTATAAACAAAAAGAAGCCGTGTGCAACACACGACTTCTTTTTTACGATCAGTACAGGTTTGCTGCCGCAGATTAGAGCTGCGGTCCGGCGGCTACGAGTGCCTTACCAGCCTCGTTGGTGGTGTACTTGCCGAAGTTCTTGATGAAACGGCCAGCGAGGTCCTTGGCCTTCTCTTCCCAAACGGAAGCGTCGGCGTAGGTGTCGCGGGGGTCGAGGATGGCGGGATCAACGCCGGGCAGTTGGGTGGGCACTTCGAAGTCGAAGTAGGGGATCTTCTTCGTGGGAGCCGTCTTGATGCTGCCGTCGAGGATGGCGTCGATGATGCCGCGCGTGTCCTTGATGGAGATGCGCTTGCCCGTGCCGTTCCAGCCGGTGTTTACGAGGTAAGCCTTGGCGCCGCTCTTTTCCATCTTCGTCACCAGGTCCTCAGCGTACTTTGTGGGGTGCAACTCAAGGAATGCCTGGCCGAAGCAAGCGCTGAAGGTGGGCGTGGGCTCGGTGATGCCGCGCTCTGTGCCAGCGAGTTTGGCGGTGAAGCCAGAGAGGAAGTAGTACTTTGTCTGCTCCGGAGTGAGGATGCTCACGGGAGGCAGCACACCGAAGGCGTCGGCGCTGAGGAAGATGACGTTCTGAGCGTCGGGGCCTGCGCTGACGGGGTTGACGTTCTTCACGATCTTCTCGATGTGCTCAATGGGGTA
>JAFSWM010000106.1 GCA_017444485.1 Bacteroidaceae bacterium
CTCGTGGGCATCGTCACCAACCGCGACCTGCGCTTTGAGCGCGACCTGCAAAAACCCGTGGACAGCGTGATGACAAGCGAGAACCTCGTCGTGACGCAACAGCAGGTGGACCTGGCCGAAGCAGCACGCATCCTGCAAGAGAACAAGATTGAGAAACTACCCGTGGTGGACAAACAGGGGCACCTCGTGGGGCTCATCACCTATAAGGACATCACCAAAGCCAAGGACAAGCCCATGGCCTGCAAGGACGACAAAGGGCGTCTGCGCGTGGCCGCCGGCGTGGGCGTCACCCCCGACTCGCTGCAGCGCATGCAAGCCCTGGTAGATGCCGGCGTGGACGCCATCGTCATCGACACCGCCCACGGACACAGCCGCGGCGTGGTGGAGAAACTGCGCGAAGCCAAAGCCGCTTTCCCCACGGTGGACATCGTGGTGGGCAACGTGGCCACTGGCGAAGCCGCCGACCTATTGGCACGCAACGGAGCCGACGGCGTGAAAGTGGGCATCGGCCCCGGCAGCATCTGCACCACACGCGTGGTGGCAGGCGTCGGCGTGCCGCAACTCAGCGCCGTGTACGACGTGAGCCGCGCCCTCGAAGGCACCGGCGTGCCACTCATCGCCGACGGCGGACTGCGCTACAGCGGTGACGTGGTGAAGGCACTCGCAGCGGGAGGCAACTGCGTGATGATAGGCTCACTCGTGGCCGGCACCGAAGAGTCGCCGGGCGAGACCGTTATCTTCAACGGCCGCAAATTCAAGACCTACCGCGGCAAGGGCAGCCTCGAAGCCATGGAGAACGGCAGTAGCGACCGATACTTCCAGTCGGGCGTGAAAGAAGCGAAGAAACTCGTGCCAGAAGGCATCGCCGGACGCGTGCCCTACAAGGGAAGCGTGCAAGAGGTGCTCTACCAACTCTGCGGAGGGCTGCGCGCAGGAATGGGATACTGCGGCGCGGCCGACATCAACGCCCTGCACCAGGCCAAGTTCGTGCGAATCACCGGCGCCGGCGTGCACGAGAGCCACCCCCACGACATCACCATCACCAGCGAAGCCCCCAACTACAGCAGACCTGATTATAACTGAACCCGAAATGAAAAAACTCTTTTCAACCCTCACACTCTGCGCAGCAGCCATCGCTGCGACGGCACAGACCGACCCCGTGCTGATGACCGTAGGCCACTTCCAGGTAACACGCGGCGAGTTCGAATACGCCTACAACAAGAACAGCGGCGAACAAGGCGCCGTGGAGGAGAAAACGCCCGAGGAATACGCCGAGATGTACCTCAACTACAAGCTCAAGGTACTTGCCGCCGAAGACGCGGGGCTCGACACGGTGGGCTCCCTGCTCTCCGAGTTCCGCACCTACCGCGACATGCAACTAACGCCCTATCTGGTGGACCAGACGTTCATCGACAGCGTGGCACGCGCACTCTATGACCAGACCGCCGAGCATCTCGGAGGCAAGGACATCCTGCACCTCTCGCACATCATGCTGCAAGTGCCTGCCAGCGCCACAGCCACCGAGAAGGAAGCCGTGCGCCAGCGTGCCGACAGCGTGTATCGCGCCGTGATGGGCGGTGCCGACTTCGCCGAACTGGCCATGCGCTTGAGCCAAGACCCCGGTAGCGCACGCTACGGCGGTGCCATACGCCCCGTAGGGCCCGGCGAACTGGTCAAAGAGTTCGAGGACGCCGCCTATGCCCTGCAAGCCGGAGAGGTATCGCAACCCGTACTCACGCCCTATGGCTATCACATCATCAAGATGCGTGAGCGCAAGCAACTTGAGCCCTACGAAGCCATGTACGACCAAATCATTGCCAGCCTGAAACGCCAAGGCATCGAGGAAGCCTCAGCCGAAAGCCGCATCAACAAGATGATTGCCGCCAGCGGTGGCACGCTCACCCGCGAAGCCATCCTCGACAGCGTGCTCAACGCCCATGTGGGCGACGACGCCACCCTGCGTTTCCTCATCCAGGAATACCGCGAGGGCCTGCTGCTCTACGAAGCCGCGCAAAACCAGGTGTGGAAACCCGCACTGACCGACACCCTCGGCTTGCAACGCCAGTTTGAAGAAAACCGCGCACGCTACGCCTGGGACGCACCCCACTTCAGGGGATACATCGTGCAGGCCAAGACCAAGAAACTGCTCAAACAGGCCGTCTCATTCGTGAAAAAACACGCCGGCGCAGACAACCTCTCCGCACTGGTTGATGCCGAGTTCAACAAAGGAGGGCAGCAGGTGCGCGTGAGCAAGTTGCTCGTGGCGAAAGCCGGCGACAACACCACCATCGACCGCCTCGTCTTCGGCGGTAAGACACAGCCCATGGCCGCCTTCCCCTTTGAGAAGGCCGTAGGCAAGAAGATTAAGCAGCCCACGGGATACGAAGACGTGGTGCAGCAAGTCACCGCCGACTACCAGCAAGTGCTTGAAGAACGCTGGGTGGAACAACTGCGCCAACGCTATCCGCACCACATCAACACCGAGGTGCTTCGCACTGTGAACCAACACCATTAAACCCAAGCACATGCGCAAGATACTTTCCGCACTCATCCTCAGCACCGCAGCCCTCACCGCAGCCGCACAGTCGCAAGTCATCGACAAAGTGGTGTGGGTGGTGGGCGGCGAGCCCATCCTGCTCAGCGACGTGGAGGAGACTCGCAACGTCATGGAGATGCAAGGCATGGCCTCAGCCAATGCCTGCGAAATCCCCGAGCAGATAGCCGTACAGAAACTCTACCTGCACCAGGCGCAACTCGACAGCGTGGAGGTGAACGAGAGCAGCATCCGCCAGCAGGTGGACGCCATGGTAGCCCGATACCTCGAAGTGTACGGCAGCGCCGAGAACGTGGAGATGCAAGCCCACAAGAGCATGGCGCAGTTGCGCGAAGACCTGACGCAGCGGCAGCGCGAGCAGAGCATGGTGCAGAGCGTGCAGCGCAACCTGGTGCAGAACATCCGCGTCACGCCCGCCGAGGTACGCGAGCGCTTCGCCGCACTCCCCGACGACAGCCTGCCACTCATCCCCGAGCAGTTCGAACTGCAGGTCATCAGCCTCGAGCCGCAGCCGTCAGCCGAAGAGGTGGCCAACGTGCAGGAGCGACTCCGCGACATCGCAGCCCGCGTCAATTCCGGTGAGGCTGACTTCGCCTCGCTCGCCCGCCTCAACTCAGAGGACGGCAGTTACCGCAACGGCGGCGAACTCGGATTTCACGGCAAGGGAGAGTGGGTGCCCGAATTTGCCAACACCGCCTTTGCGCTCACCGAACCCGGGAAAGTCTCCAAAGTGGTGAAGACGCAATACGGCTACCACATCATCCAACTCGTGGAGAGCCGAGGCAGCAAGGTCAACGTGCGCCACATCCTCATCAAGCCCAAAATCGACGACGCCGAATACACGCGCAACCTGCTCCGCCTGGACAGCATCGGCGACAGCATACGCCTGGGGGCTATGACCTTCGAGCGCGCCGTGCTGCGCTACAGCGAAGACAAGGATACCCGCCTGAGCCAAGGACTGATGGCCTATAACAACGGGATGGACGTCACGGCGCGCTTCTCCGCCGCCGACATGCCGCAAGAACTACTGCGCGCCGTGGACACGCTCCAGGTGGGCGAGGTGTCGCGCTCCTTCATCTTCACCACGCAGAAGCACCAGACCGTGTGTGCCATCGTCAAGGTGAAGAACCGCATCCCCGCACACCGCGCCACCATCGCCACCGACTATCAGGAACTCTCTGAAATCCTGCTCGGCGAAAAGCGCGAGGAACGCCTGGACCAGTGGGTGCGCGAAAAGATACGCACCACCTACGTACGCATCGACCCCGAATGGCAAGGCTGCCAGTACCACTTCCCCGGCTGGGGCGAAGCACAACAATGAGATAGCCTCATGCCATGACCACGGCCCTCGCACGCATATTGACGACAGCGGCCCTCCTGCTTGCGGGAGGGCTTGTTGCCTTTGCACAACGCGGAGGCGGGCGCGAGGAACGAGTGGAACTCATCCATGCCGACCGCAACATGTACGACCGCGACATCGACCCCGACGCACGGCGGCTGGCGGGGAAGGTACATTTTCGGCAGGGAAACATGCAACTGTTGAGCGACAGCGCAGTGTTCTACCAGAGCACCAACTCCTTTCAGGCCTTCGGCCACGTCAGGCTGCTGCAAGGCGACACCCTCTCGCTCACCGGCCAGCACCTGTTCTACGACGGGCAGTCGCAGATAGGCCGTATGACCGGACGCGACGTCACGCTCAAACATCGCAACCGCACACTCGTCACCGACAGTCTGGTGTACTACCGCATGGAGGGCGCCGGCAGATACTTCGACGGCGGAAAACTCATCGACGGCGAGAACACCCTCACCAGCGACTTCGGAGAGTACTACACCGGCGAGCGGAAGTCATATTTCTCCAATAACGTGAACCTGCGCAACCCGCGTTTCAACCTCACCACCGATGACCTCGAATACGACCTGCACACCCACTGGGCACACCTCACCGGACCGAGCAACATCATCAGCCGCGACAACAACATCTACACCGAGAACGCATACTACAACACCGACACGCGTGAGACGCGGATGACCACTGCGAGCAAACTCATCAAGCCCCAAGGACGCGAACTCACCGGCGACTCACTCCATTACAGCAAGCAAACAGGGCTGGTGCACATCTATGGCAACGTTGCCTATACCGACCGTCCGCAGCAGCGCACCCTCGTGAGCGACAACGCGGTCTATAACGAGAACACCGGCAAACTCGATGCCACAGGCAACGTGCGCTATCACGATGCACTCAACCAACGCACCCTTACCTGCGACCAAGGAGAATACTACGAGCACGAGAAACTGGTGAAGGGCTACGGCCACGTGGTATTCACCGAGCACCCCACACAGCGCACCCTCACCTGCGAGCGCGGCGACTACAACGAAATGACCGGCGTGGCGCATGCCTACGAGAACCTTCACTTCCAGGACCACCTCGCACAGCAAGACATGACCGCCGACCACGGCACCTATAACAACCAGGACGGTTGGCTGCACGCCGTGGGCGACGTGGATATGCAAGACTTCAAACGCAAAGCGCGGCTGCGGGGCGACAGCGTGGCCTACAACCAGCAGACTGGTGAGGGGATGGCCACGGGGCGCGCCCTTGTCGAGGACTATTCCAAGCCGCAGGTGCTCTCTGCCCACGCCGACACCCTGCGCATCCACACCTACCACATCGCCACCGACAGCGCCTACCGCATCGTGCAAGGCATACGCCACGTGCGTGCCTATCGCGAAGATGTGCAAGCCGTGTGCGACACCCTCATCTACGACCAGCGCAAGCAAACCATAAGCCTGCTGCGCGACCCCATCGTGTGGAGCGACCAGCGGCAGGTGCTCGGTGAGGAAATCATAGTGTACACCAACGACAGCACGGTGGACAGCATCTACGTGAACCGCCAGGCACTCGTGGCCGAGCAGGTGGACTCCACGCATTTCAACCAACTCTCGGCGCATCAAATGCGGGCCTACTTCGAACAAGGAGAAATGACACATGCCAACGCACATGGCAACGTGCGCGCCGTGATGTTCCCCTTAGAGAAAGACAGCCTGTTGCTCTATCACAACTACACCGAGACGACCGAGATGCGCATGACGCTCAAAGCACGCAAACTCAGCCGTATCTGGACACCGGCAGCAGAGAGTTATTTCTATGCCATCGGTATGGCGCCCAGCGCGCAGACACACCTGGAGAACTTCACCTGGTTCGACTACATCCGCCCACGCTCGGCGGACGACCTCCTGGAATGGCGGCCCAAACAGAGCGGCACAGAACTGCGCTCCACCACCCGCCGCACCGCGCCCTTGCAGACGCTGCCGCCACTAAGATAAACAGTCCACGCTATGCCCGACATCATCCGACTGCTTCCCGACACCGTGGCCAACCAGATTGCCGCCGGCGAGGTGATACAACGCCCCGCCTCGGTGGTGAAGGAACTGGTGGAGAATGCCGTGGACGCCGGTGCGAGCATGGTGCAGGTGGTGATAGAAGAAGCGGGGAAGACGCTTGTGCAAGTGATTGACGACGGGTGCGGAATGAGCGTCACCGACGCGCGCTTGGCCTTTGAGCGCCATGCCACGAGCAAGATACGCCAGGCCGACGACCTCTTCGCACTGCGCACGATGGGCTTTCGCGGTGAGGCACTGCCCAGCATCGCAGCGGTGGCACAGGTAGAACTGCGCACACGCACCGCCGACGAGGAACTCGGCACACGCCTGTTCATCGAGGCTGGCAAGGTGCGCAGCACAGAAGCCGTCAGCACGCCGCGCGGCTCTAACTTCGCCGTGCGCAACCTCTTCTTCAACATCCCAGCCCGCCGTAGGTTTCTCAAAAGCAACCAGACGGAGATGGGCAACATCCTCACGGAGTTTGAGCGCCTCGCGATGGCGCACACTGACGTGGCATTCCGCCTATACCGCGACGGCGCGTTGCTCTACGACCTGCCCGCCGGCACCTTCAAACACCGTATCACCGACCTCTTCGGACGCCGCATCGACAAGCAACTCGTGCCAGTCAATGTAGAGACCGACCTGGTGAAAATCAGCGGCTTCACTGGCACACCCGAGAGCGCACGGCGCAAACGACCGCCGCAATTCTTCTTCGCCAACGACCGCTACATGCGCCACCTCTACTTCGCACGCGCCGTACTGACGGCCTACGAGCGATTGGTACCCGAGGGCGAGCAAGTGCCGTTCTTCCTGCGCTTCGAGGTGGACCCCGCCAAGATTGACGTGAACATCCACCCCACCAAGACAGAGATAAAGTTCCAAGAAGAGCAGACGCTCTGGCAGATTATCCTCGCCGCCGTGCGTGAGGCCCTCGGCAAATTCGGCGGTGTGCCGACCATTGATTTCGATACGGCAGGGCTGCCCGACATTCCATTGTTCATACCCCCAAAGGCGACAGCCAGTGGCACGATGTCGGCGGTCAGCCAAAACTTGCCGGAGATGCCCCATCTCACGACAGACCCCGACTATAATCCTTTCGGCCCGCCCGAATCGGGCGACGATGGCACAAGCGGGGCAGAGTACGACCTCACAGGCAGCAGGAGCGGTGGCGCAGGCACAATGCCGATACATTTTCCCGATGCCACAGGGACAGACGTACACGGCGACGGGCAACTATCATTTGCAAGCACTCGGGCGGGCGAAACCACCTCAGAATACCTACAATACCACGGGCGATACATCGTGTGCGCGGTGCACAGCGGGCTGATGCTCATCGACCAGCACCGCGCCCACATGCGCATTCTCTACGACCGCTACCTGCGCTGTCTGAACGAGCAAACTGCCGTGTCGCAGGGCTTGCTCTTCCCCCAGCCCATAGACCTCCCACCCTCCGAGGCCGCCATGCTCGCGGGGCTACAACCCGCACTGACGCGGCTGGGCTTTGAACTGCGAGAGAACGACGGCAGTGGTATGTTAATCTACGGCGTACCCGCTGGCACTGAGGGGCTTGAACCCGAACACCTACTGCGTGGGATACTTGACGAAGCCGGAAGCGGCAACGACAACGCCGCCGAAACCATAAACCATCGCCTGGCACTGGCACTGGCACGACGCGCCGCACTGCCCGTAGGTCAAGTGCTTTCTGCCGAAGAAATGTCGTCGATATGTGCCAAACTCTTCGCTGGCGCCACACCCAATTATGCGCCCGACGGCACACCCACTTTCCTCATCCTTGAAGATGACCAACTAACCTGCTTCTTTGATACTAACCATTAATTAGGTTATCAGGTTATAAGGTTTTGAGGACATCAACACCTAACAACCTAAGGTCCTTATGACCTAATAACTTTAAAACCTAATAACCTTAAAACCTAATAACTTTAAAACCTAATAACCTTAAAACCTAATAACCTTAAAACCTAATAACCTTAAACCAACCATGGCACTCCAAACCCTACAAATCCGATGCAAGAACACCGGACGCACCCACCGCGTACCCGTAGGCTACAACCTCGAACAAGTGTATGAGATGCTCGACCTCGACCTTCCCCATGGCGCAACGAGCGCCAAGGTGAACAACAAGGTGGAAGGTCTTCACTTCACGCTCTATACAGCCAAAGACGTGGAGTTTTTGACCACCGCTTCGTCATCAGGGCTCCGCACCTACACGCGCTCGGTGTTCTTCGTGCTATACAAAGCCGTGCGCGACCTCTGCCCCGATGCGGTGCTGCGCATAGAAATCTCCATGTCGGGCAGTTACTATTGCCGCGTCATCACCACGGGCGCCGCCGGTGCTCCCGATGCTACCGCGATAAAAGCCCGGATGGAAGAAATCATCGCAGCCGACCTGCCCTTCAAACGCATCACCGCCCCCACCGAGGAAGCCGTCGCGCTGTTCCGACAATATGGGCAGGAGGACAAAGCCCTGCTCTTGGAGAGTTACGGCAAGATATACACCACGTACTACACCCTTGACGGACTGCCCGACTATTTCTACGGCTCGCTACTGATACACACGTCGCAGATATACCTCTTCGACCTCGTCACCTTCCGCGATGGCCTGCTGCTGCGTCTGCCCTCGGCCTCCGACCCCGACACACTCGCACCGCTCAGGAAACACGAAAAGATGTTCGAAGTGTTCCGCGAGAACCACAGTTGGCAGGACATCCTCGGTGTGAGCACCATCGGGCAGATGGCACAAGCATGTCGCAAGGGCTATACCTCGCAACTCATCTACGTGAGCGAGGCACTCCAAGAAAAGAAGATTAGTCGCCTGGCCGACCGCATTGCTAAACAGCCTGAACTGCGCGTGATACTCATTGCAGGGCCCTCTTCAAGTGGCAAGACGACTTTTTCGAAGCGGCTGAGCGTGCAACTGGCCGTGTGCGGATTGCGGCCCGTAGCCATTTCGCTCGACGACTACTTCGTGAACCGCGAAGACACCCCGAAAGACGCCGACGGCAACTACGACTACGAACACCTACACGCACTCAACCTGCCGCTCCTCGGCGAGCAGTTGAACACGCTGCTGAATGGCGGAGAGGTGGAACTGCCACACTACGACTTCCACACGGGGAAGAACACTCCCAGCGGCAAACATCTGAAACTGAAGCCTAACGACCTGCTCGTGCTGGAAGGCATACACGCACTCAATCCCGAACTCACCGCCTCCATACCCGCCTCGTGCAAGTTCCGCATCTATGCCAGCGCGCTCACCTCGGTGATGCTCGACTACCACAACCGCATCCCCACGACCGACAACCGTCTGCTGCGGCGCATCGTGCGCGACCACAAATACCGCGGCCAGTCCGCCCTCGACACCATACGCCGCTGGCCAAGCGTACGCAACGGAGAGAAACGCTGGATATTCCCCTTCCAGGAAGAGGCCGACGAGATGGTGGACACCGCGCTGCTCTTCGAACTGGCAGCGCTGCGCGACGAAGCCCTGCCGCTCCTGGAAGCCGTGCCCGAACACGAGCCGGAATACAGCGAGGCCTACCGCCTGCGCAAGTTCCTCTCCTACCTGCCACCCATCGATACCAAAGGGATGCCGCCCACCTCGCTCCTGCGCGAGTTCCTCGGCGGAAGTTCGTTTAAATACTGAGAACAGATGAAAAGCCACTGCCTCCTTACCTTCGTGATTGCATGGATTGCGCTTGTCGCCACGGCGCAAGAACAACTCACGAACCTGCCCACCATTTATATCAACACCTACGACGGGCTAGCCATCACCAGCAAGGTGGAATACCTCTACGCTGACTTCACCATGGTGGACGGCTTGGACACACTGCGTGTGGACAGCCTGCGCATACGCGGTCGCGGCAACTCCTCGTGGACCTATATGAACGCGAAGAAGCCCTACCGCCTCAAATTCCCCAAGAAGCAGAGGCTACTGGGGCAAGGCTTTGCCAATGCAAAGAACTGGGTGCTCCTGGCGCAAGCCGACGACAAGAGTTTCTTGCGCAACGCCGTGACCTGGGAAATGACGCGTTTCATCGGCATGCCCTATACGCCTGGCTACCGCTTTGTGGACCTTGTACTGAACGGGCAATACAGAGGTAACTACATGCTCTGCGACCACGTGGACATACGCAAACAGCGCGTGAACATCTATGAACAGGAACTGGCCATCGACGAGGATGACACCGAGACCGACATCAGTGGTGGCTACCTCTGCGAGGTGGACGGTTTCACCGACGAGGGAGAGACCTATTTCCAAACAGCCCACGCCGTCAACATACGCATCCACAGCCCCGAGGAGGACGTCATCAACAAGCGGCAAATAGAATACATCCGCAACGTGGTGCAACACTTTGAGGACACGCTCTATAGCGCAAACCCCGCCGGCTATAAGGTACTTGTAGACAGCACGTCGTTCATGGGTTGGTATGTCGGCGGTGAAATCACGGCCAACATCGATGCCTACTGGAGTGCCTACTTCTTCAAGGAGCAAGGCGACTCCCTGCTCTATTGGGGACCGCTGTGGGACGAGGACCTGGCATATAACAACACCACGCGCATGGGCGACGTGACTCAGAAACTAATGGCTGACGTGGGGCACGGACGCAAACAGGCTGGGAAATGGATTGACCAACTCAAAGTCGGCACCGACTGGTTCTGGCCCGACGTGATGCGCCATTACAGCCACTACTACGAACGAGGGCTGACCGACCACATGACACAAGCCATCGACTCTCTGGCTGAACTGCTGCGCCCCTCTGCCGAGAAGAACTTTGAGGTGTGGGACATTGAGGAAAAAGTGTATGAAGAGATAGAACTCTTCAACACCTACGATGGTTATGTCAATGCGCTCCGCAATTTCGTACAGGCACACAACGACTACCTCCTGCAAGAGTTTGCCACCCGCAGCGGCATCACGCCTCCCGACACGCGCCTCGATACCCTGCAATACTATCGTCTGCACATCCATGGCGACACCACGCTGGTGCTCGGCATCGCCGAAGCGACAGAGCCCGACGAGCCTGCCACGGCTTGCCTGCGGAAGAGCGACCTTACGGACACGAGTCAGCAATGGCAGGTGCGCACCTACGAGGAAGGGTGGCAACTGATAAACCGAAGCACAGGGCTGGCCCTCTCCGACTATAACCTGTCCACGCCCTATTCCTATGCATTGGTGACATACCCTGTGGCAACTGACGATGCCCGCCAGATATGGACGCTGAGCGAAGGCGCATACGAGGGCTACTATAACCTCACCAACGTCTCCACCGCACGCATCATTGACAACCGGCGCGGCGTTTTCAAGGATGGCAATGAAGTCATCAGTTACACCACCAGCACTTCCGACGCGAAAGCCTCCAACCGCCTTTGGTCGTTTGAAGCGGTGGCAAGTCGCACGGACGAGATTCAAACCGCGCTCCACAGCGCGATGCAAACGCCCGACTATGCGCTACGCTTCGTCCCTGCCTCACGCCGTTTGCGCTTCATTGCAGCCGACCGTGGTCTGCTGGACTTCATCGTCAGCATCTACGACATGGGCGGGCGGCAGGTGGCCTCCTTCTCCGCCGCCGACGGATACACGCTCTCTTCCACCCTGCCCTCAGGTACCTACATCGCCATTTGGAACGCCTTCGGCACACGGCAGAGCATTCGTTTCAATGTGAAGTAAGCGGTGCTGCGCTTATTGGTATTTCTCCAATAGGGACACGACGCTGTCATCGCCCTGTTGCTGCGCCTCGGTGAGATACCGGCGTGCAGCGGCTTTATCCCCGAGTTCGCCGCAAGCCACACCGAGGATGCGAAGCAAGGGAATATGGCGCGGTATTGCGGCATAGGCTGCCAGCGCACTCTCCTTTGCACTTTGGTACTCGCCGCAGGTGAGGTAGATGAGGGCTTCCTCGGTCTGATAGTAAGGCTTGCGCTCGGCAGGCGCAGAAAGGATTGCCGACTGGATGTCATCGAGAGCCTGCTGGTACATGTGCGCTTGCAATTCAGCCTGTTCGCGCAGGAAATAGAAATTGTCGTTGAGGTTGCGCGGACCAATGATACGTTCAAACTCATCGTAATCAATGGCGGCGCGACGATACTGCCCATAAGCAAACAGGCGCTGTGCGCGCTCAAAGAAGTAGGAGGCAGCGCGCTGGTCGTAGGGGCGCTTCTGCAACGAGATGACCTTGTCGAGCAGGGCCATGATTTTTGCTGTGTCGCCCCCAGCACGCTCGAGTGCGAGCACGGCGGTGAAAAATGTCTCGTCGGACGCCAGTTCCGAGGCGTTCACTTCTTCGTATTTGGCATAAGCGTCGGCATAGCGTTCCATGGCATAGAGGCAAGCCCCCTGTTGCATCGCATAGAGCGGCTGGGGCTTTGCGGAATAGGCGGCATCGGCCTCCTGCAAGGCACGCCCGAGCGTCCATCCGAGGGTGGAGGATGTGCTGTCGGACAAGGCGGCAGCATAGACGGCGCGACTGAAAGCGTAATGCACAGCGTCGGGCGACATCTGTTCGGTGGCGCTCTGCTCACTCTCCTCAGCGAGCCTGAGTGCAGTGGCATAGTCGGTCTCGGCCTCGGCATAGCGTTTCATAGCAGCATAGCGCGCGGCGCGAGTGGTAAAGCCGGCGGGAGAATGCAGATAGGCAGTCACGAAATCGCCCATCGCAGTAAGTGCGGCGGTGGGGTCGATGGCATCAAGCAACGTGACGTACTTCATGGCTTCGGTCTCACCCTCAGGGAGGGCCTTGGGGATAGGAAGCGCACGCAGTTCGGCACTGAGGGCAGTAGCGGCCTCTATCTTCAACGCCGTAGCCAAACGCACATCGAGCGCTTCGCCACCATGCTCTGAAACAACGGCCACTACACGTCCCGTGGCATCAATGAGCGGCAGGCCGGCATACTTCGCGTCGGCGGGAAGCGACGTGATATAGAACATGGCGGCATCGTAAGGTTCTGCCTTTTGCACCGTTACAGCAAGCGGCGTCTCCTTCTTGTTACGCTGATGTCCGACGGCAAAGAGCCGCGAGCCGGCACGAGCAGCGCCGCCGCCCTCTGCAATAGGCACAAGGTGGTCTGTAGCACGCGCATCTGTGGCAGCCCGCACAAAGCCATAGTTCTCGCTTGCGCCAAGAATGCGCGTGACCTGATGGCGGTGGCCTTTGGAATCTGTCACCTCTGCGCGAACAGCCTTGACAAAAGGTGTGTAGGGGGCTATCACGCTACCAGCATCATCGGTAAAGAACACGTTGCCAGAATAAATCTGTGTGCCGTCGGCGGCATAGGTCGTCAGCGTGGCTACGGCTTTCCAAGCATCTTTAGGCTGCGCAAACGCCACTGCCGAGAGGGCGAGAAAGATAAAAAGTGATATGTGTCTCATGAGGTTGTTAGGTTGTTTTTCATTGAACACTCTTTTCATTGACCATTGAACATTGAACATTGACCGTTGAACATTGAACATTGAACACCAGAACATTCGCAATCGTCAGCCCGCCTCTTGCAAACGCTGGGAGCGCGGGCGTCCCCGCCCGCAGGTATAGCCGGTATAGCAAATGTTCAATGTTCAATGTTCAACGGTCAATGGTCAATAAGCTTCAATAGTTCTCGTGCATTTTTTAGTGCGGCGTCGGTGATGTCCTGTCCGCTGAGCATCGCCGCAACTTCTTGGAGGCGGTCTTGGGCGGCAAGGGGCGCGATGCGCGAAACCGTGCCGGCTGGGGTTTCTTCTTTATATACTTTAAAGTGGGAAACACCGGCGGCGGCTATCTGCGGCAGGTGAGTGATGCAAATCACCTGGCTATGGGCGGACATCGCGGACATCACACCAGCCATGGCATCAGCCATGCGCCCAGAAACGCCGGTGTCTATCTCGTCAAAGATAATGGTAGGGAGCGCCTTACGCTCGGACACTGCGGCCTTGAGCGCCAACATGAGACGGGCGGTCTCACCACCACTCGCCACGCTCGCCACATCGCGAAGCGGCATATCCTTGTGGGCTGAAAAAGCCAGGACAACGGAATCCTGCCCCGTAGCGTCGGGCTGCTTCGTTTCGAAAACCACTTCCAGGCGGGCTGAAGGCATACCGAGCGCGGCCAGGAGTCCCGTCATCTTCATGATGAGCCTCTCGGCGGCAGATTTTCGCGCGGCGGTTAGCCTATCCGCAGCCTGCATCATGCTTGCGTGTGCCTTTTCGGTCTCAGCCTCCTTTTCGCGGATTTGCTCGTCGGCATTATCCACACGTTCCAGCCTTTGGCGAATATCGTCAGCAAGGGTGATGAGTTCATTGGCAGACTGCACCGCGTGTTTTTTCAGCAAATCATAAATAAGCGCGAGCCGCTCCTCTACATATTCAAGGCGGCGGGGGTCAAAGTCCAGGCGTTCTGCGGTCTGCTCCGCCTCGGCTGCGATGTCTTCAAGTTCGATGCGAAGGCTCTCTATACGTTCCTCCAAGGCAGCGGCGGCAGGAAACACATCGCTCACCTCTCCGAGGGCGTGGGCATCGGCACGGAGCGAACCGAGGATGTCAGCCTGCTCGTCTGTGAGATGAGCCGAGACGCGGCTGAACGCAGCCTTTATCTCTTCGCTATGAGCCAACTGCACCTGCTCCGCTTCTAACTCCTCTTGCTCGCCTGGTTGCAATGCCGCCTCGTCAAGGCGTTCAAGTTGGTAGCGCAGGTAGTCGGCTTCCGATGCGCTACGGGCGGCTTCGGCTTTTAGGGCTTCAAGTTCTTTGTAAGCACTGCGCCACGCCTCATAAGCTTGCCGAAACTGCACGGGCAGCGCGGCATCCTCAGCAAAACTATCGAACACGCTGAGCAAGAAACCAGCATCGCCCAGCAGCAAGTTCCGGTGTTGCGAGTGGATATCCACAAGGTAGTCAGTGAGGTCGCGCAACACGCTGAGCGTGACGGGAGTGTCGTTGATAAAAGCACGGCTCTTCCCGGCAGCGTTCACCTCGCGCCTGATGATACATTCCGAGCCGTCAAAGTCAATGTCGGACGCGGTGAAAAAGTCCTTCAACCCCAGGCGCGCCACATCAAACACGGCTTCCACAACACATTTTGCTGCCCCAGGCTTCAGCGTCTTGACATCCGCGCGCTTGCCGGTGAGCAGTCCCAACGCCCCGAGCAGGATGCTCTTTCCCGCACCGGTCTCGCCTGTGATAACGGAGAACCCGTCAGAGAGCGAGAGGTCTAAGAGTTCTATCAACGCATAATTACTGATATGAAGTTCGCGAAGCATGTCTCGCTTAAGGTTTTGAGGTTCTTATAACCTTTATCGTTTCAGCTCGCAAAAGTAACACTTTGTGCCAAAACATTCGTTCACCTTGCCAGCGCTTTTGTCTATTCGCAAACAAAGGCAAAATGTGGGCGAGGTTAGCAAAACAGACAAAACGCCTCAACCGATTTCTCGGATAAAGTGTAAATTTGTCGCAGGAAACCAAAAACGGTTGTTACAATATATATTATGACAGAAAAGGAAAAGATGCTGGCAGGCATGGTGTACTCAGCCATCGACCCGCAGTTGATAGAAGAACTGAACAGGACCAAGGACCTCCTACAGGCCTACAACAATCTTCGTCCCTCAGATTTAGAGAGGCGCAGGCAGATGCTGTGCGAATTGTTGGGGCACGTGGCAGATGGCTCGGCGTTCATCAACCAGCCTTTCTATTGCGATTATGGTAAGCAAATAAGTGTAGGCAAGCGTTTCTTTGCCAATTTCAATTTCACCGTGTTAGACGAAGCAAAGGTGACTATAGGCGACGATTGTTTTATTGGCCCCAACGTCAGTATCTATACCGCGTGTCATAGCACCGACCCTATTGAGCGAAACACCCGCAGAGAATGGGCATGCCCTGTGACCATTGGTGATAATGTTTGGATAGGGGGTAGCGTGACAATCCTGCCAGGCGTTACCATTGGCGACAACGTCACAATCGGCGCTGGCTCCGTTGTTGTCAAAGACATCCCTTCCAATGTCGTCGCCGTCGGAAACCCATGTAGGGTCATCAAACAGATTTAGGCCGAACCCTCATTGAACGTTGAACATTGAACATTGAACATTGACCGTTGACCATTGAACGTTGAACGTTAGCAATACCACACGCACACCGGTTTTGGCAATGTTCAATGGTCAATGGTCAATGTTCAACGGTCAACAACCTCAACCTCCTCAGCATACAAGTCGGCCATGCGCTGGGCCACATCGTTCCCGCTGAAACGGCGGACATATTCGCGCGATTTTTTGATGCGCGCTTCGCGCTCGGGGGAGCCTATTAGCATCTGCTGCAATGCGGCGGCCATCCCCTCGGCATCGTCGGGCGAGACATACAGGGAGTGGGGGCCGCCCGCTTCTTCAAGGCACGAACCCGTACAGCCCACCACGGGTAGGCCCTGATTGATGGCCTCGATGATGGGGATGCCGAAACCCTCGTAGATAGAGGGATAAACAAAGGCCTCGGCATGGGCATAGAGCGCGGGAAGTTTCTCGTCGGAGACTCCGTGAAGCAACCTTACCCGATGTTCAAGCCGATGCCCCCGCACATAGGCCTCAACCTTATCCGTATAGTCTGTGCGACGCCCCACCACGACAAGCGACACATCGTCGGGCAAATAGTGGAGTGCGCGGACGGCGAGCAGAATGTTTTTGCGCGCCTCAATGCTCCCCACACTCAGTATATAACGGGCAGGGAGCCCCTCTCTGCTCGAAGAGGTTGGCTTCCGGAAACGCGGAGCACAACTTTGGTAAATCACGGATATGCGGGAATCCTCTACGCCGCCCAGTTCCATGATATCGCGTTTGGTGCACTCGCTGATAGCCACGATGTGCGACGCCTCGCGTATGGATTGCCGAAACTTCCAGGCATAAATCTTGGTGTCGAGCCAGTGGTAGAACTCGGGATGGCGCAAGAAGATTAAGTCGTGTATGGTAAGGACGCTCGGGATGCCTGCCTTGCTGATACCGATAGGCAGTTCTCCCGACAAGCCATGATAGAGCCTCACGCCATCGCGTCTCAGGCTGTTCACGATGCCATGGCTGCGCCAAAGGGTAGCGCGTAGCCCGCGAAGTTCAGGCTCGGGTGTGACGAGAGTGAGGCTGGGGCTTTGTGGGAGTTGCTCGCGCAAATCGTCACGTCCGCAATTAGGGGCATAGAGACGCAAACGCAGAGAGGGGATGGCACACAGATCGGTCACCAGCGTGCGACCATAACTTCCCAATCCGGTGGCATTGCTGACGATGCGCTTGGCGTCGAAGCCAATGACAAGGGGCTTTTCCATGCTGCAAAGGTACAACAACTGAGGTTATTAGGTTATGAGGATTTGAGGTTTTAAGGTTTTGAGGTTTTGAGGTTGTCGCGCTCCCAGGGGGCTGCGCGATGTCCTCAAAATCTAATAACCTAATAACCTAATATAACCTTTTATAACCTCTAAACAACTTCCGCAACTTGAATTTTGTACTTTTGCCCCACGCTAATCGTCCTTCCGCCGTTTGCAAAGGCTGGGAGCGCGGGCGTCCCCGCCCGCATCTGCGCTGAAAGCAAACCTGCGGGCGGGGACGC
>JAFSWM010000107.1 GCA_017444485.1 Bacteroidaceae bacterium
AATAACCTCAAAACCTAATAACCTCAAAACCTAATAACCTCAAAACCTAATAACCTCAAAACCTAATAACCTCAAAACCTAATAACCTCAAAACCTAATAACCTCAAAACCTAATAACCTCAAAACCTAATAACCTAAAAACCTAATAACCTAAAATAAGAAGACGCTATGAAAAATCTTGTACGACTCCGGCTGTCCGGCCTTGTGCTGGCTGCCTTTTCCCTCTTCGCCATGAAGGGGACGGCCGTACCGTTCGTCACCACACAACTTGACGGCGGTGCTTTCAGCGACACCACAACGTGGTACACCATCACGATTGACAACGGCGCGCTGGCCATCAGCAACCACGGCAGTGCGGACCGTATCTACCTGAACAGCACGATAAAAGACGTTGGGGATGACAACCTGTGGTGCTTCACGGGCAACGATGCTGACGGCTATACGATATACAACAAAGCCGCCGGCCCCGGATTGGTGCTCTCCTCGCCCACCACGCTCAGCGGTGAGACGGGTGTGCACGGCACGCGCAACGGCGGCGACGGCTATGTGGTGCTCAAGGCTGCCGGTGCGGCGGGCTACGAACACCTGTGGCAGTTCACCAGCAGTAGTGACCTCGGAGGCGAAGCCGATGTGTATATGTATCAGAAAGGCAAAACGGCCAACAAGGTGAACAACCGCTCCGGCGTGTTGGCCTTCTGGACGGTGGGGCAGGACCATGGCTCCACGCTCACCATTAAGTTTGCCAAGAAGAAAATTCCGGTGAACTTGCAGACGGGCAGTTTCACCTCGTCCAACAGCGTGAAAACCTACCACTCTGTATGGACCTATGGGCAGGACACCCCGGGGCTGACGTTCAGCCATGCCCGCAACAACATCGATCTGCCTATCACAGGCGACGACTCCTTCTGGCGTCTGTCGGGCAACAACAGCAACACGTTCACACTGCGCACCACGTCGGACTACATCGTTTCTGGCGCAGGACTGGATTTCTATAACAACAACTCCGCCACGGAGATGACCGTGACCATCAACGGCACAAGTCGCACGGCCTATGGCACGGCCACGGAGAACATCGCCGTGAGCGACATGAGCGAGCAGTCGGCTGAAATCACGCTGTCGCCCTCTGGAAACAATGCCATCATCGCTTCTAACATTTGGGCCGTAGTGGAACGCAGTTTTGCGGAGGTAGAACCCAGTGTAGAACTGTTCCAGACGTATTCTGGCGGCATCCCCTACCGCATCCCTGCCATCGCCGTGGCTCAAAACGGGGATGTGATTGCTGTGAGCGACTATCGCTACTGCCGCGCTGACATTGGCAACGGGCGCATCGACCTCTACGCCCGCATCTCGCACGACAACGGCGCCACCTGGGACGCCACGAAGATACTGGCGCAGGGCGATGGTGTGATGAACAGCCAGGGCCGTAACTATTCCCTCACCGCAGGTTATGGCGATGCCTGCATCGTGGCCGACAGAGAAAGCCCGCGCGTGCTGATGATGAGTGTGTGCGGCTATCAGACCTTCCCCAATGGTACGCGCGACGTACCCAACCAGGTGGCACGCTGGTACAGCAACGACAACGGCGCCACATGGAGCGAGCCCGAATACATCACCGAGACGTTCTACGCACCCTTCGACAACGACTGCACACGCGGCCCCATACGCTCCATGTTCATCGGCTCTGGAAAAATTCACCAAAGTCGTTATGTCAAGGTGGGGCAGTACTACCGCCTCTATTGCTCCTCGCTCACCAAGGACGTGAACAGCACGAACTGCAACTATGTATGGTACAGCGATGACTTCGGCGAGACATGGAATGTGCTTGGTGACAAGAACGACCCTGCAATCCCCAGCGGTGCCGACGAACCTAAGGCCGAAGAACTGCCCGATGGTAGCGTCATTGTGAGTTCGCGATGCAATGGCGGACGTTACTACAACATCTTCTCCTTCACCGACCTTGAGAAAGCCGAAGGCTCCTGGGGCTCTTATGCCTTCAGCGGCTCGGGCAACAATGGCGTGACGGCGGTGAGCAACTCCTGCAACGGCGAAATCATCGTACTGCCCGCTACGCGCAACCGCGATGGAGCACAAGTTTACCTCGCTCTTCAGTCCGTACCGTTTGGCAGCGGACGAAGCAATGTGGGCATCTATTACAAGGAACTGTCCTCCTTTGCTGACGACTTTGCCGATCCATCCACCTTTGCAGCCAACTGGGACGGCAGGCACCAGGCTTCCTCACTTGGCTCGGCCTATTCCACCTTCGCCCTGCAACACGATGGCAACCTGGGCTTCCTTTATGAGGAAGAGACCTACGGCGCTGGCTATACCATTGTGTACAAGAACTATTCGCTCGAGACCATCACAGACAACGCATACACTTATCGTCCCGACGCTGACGCAGCGGCCATCGCCACCATGCTTAAAGCCGAGATTGTGGCTAAAGCCAGCGGACTGGAGCCGGGCAACAGCGTGGGACAACTTGATGAAGAGTCTATCGCCGCCATAGAAGCGCAGGCCGCCAGTGCTACGGGTAGCGTGGAAGAAGTGGCTACCATCCACAAGGCGCTGGCCGAGACTGCGGGTGTTCCTCTTGAGGAAGGACGTTGGTACAGGTTGCGCAACGTGCTCTACGAAGAGCGCTACCTCACCCCCTCCACCACAGCGTCTTCCTATTCAGGAGCAACTTTGGCCAAGACCAACTTCACCCAACTGTTCACCTTTGAGCGCGATGGCGAAAACTGGCGCATCAAGGCTGCAAACCTTGAAAACTACATTGGCACCACCCAATCCACCAACACGCTCATCCCTCAATCGGAGGCAGGCGAAAGCGGATTGTTCAAGGTTATCCCTCACAGCAACGGACACACACAGATAGCATGCCTGAATCCCGTCAATGGCACCTACAACGCGTTGCATATCAACACCTCGGCCAATCTCGTGTCTTGGACGCTGAGTGCCGATGCATCAAAGTGGTATATTGAACCCGCCGACGAAGTGCAATTCACCACGCCATCAGGAGGCTTCGCATCAAAGATGTTCTCCTTCGCCGTAACCCTTCCCGAAGGGTCAAAAGCCTATGCCATCACAGGTGTGGAGGAGACTGAAACCGACACGGCCTATGCTGTGCTCACCGAGATTGCACAACCCATTCCTGCTCGCACGCCGTTCGTGATGCAAAGCCCGCGTGGTACGACCATAGTGAAGGTTGAGGCCGACGTGGAAACGGGTGTGGAGGGCAACCTGCTCGGTGGCAACCTGAAAGCCGCCAGCGTGGCAGCAGACAACGTCTATGTGTTCCGCAGCACTGCCCCCGTTGGCTACAACAAGCGCTCCTCCGCCTCTGGCACCATTGCCGCAAACACAGCCTACCTGTTGTACACCGGCACTGCTAAGTTTGTACGCATTGACTTGGACCATGTCACTGGCATCGCCTCGCTCACGACAGTAGTAGGCGAAGGGGGCGCGTGGTATGACCTGCAAGGGCGACGCGTGGAGAATCCCCGGAGCGGCGTGTATGTAAACGGGAACGGACGCAAAGTGATTTTCAAGTAACATAACGTCAGAGAATGGACATCCAACAAGAACTGAAACAAGCCGTGCTCCGTGCTGTAAAAGAACTTTACGGCACGGACGCCACGGCGGAACAAATACAACTACAAAAGACCAAGCGTGAGTTTGAGGGACACCTCACGCTCGTCACCTTCCCCCTGCTGCGCATCTCGCGCAAAAAGCCCGAAGACACCGCCGAAGACATCGGCGCATATCTTCAGCGAGGCACAGGACTTGTGGCTTCATACAATGTGGTCAAAGGTTTCCTTAATATGGTCATCGCTCCCCAGGCTTGGCTCGCCCTGCTTCAGGATGTAGCGGCACAGGAACGCTATGGCTTCAAACCCGTGACCGACACCTCACCGCTGGTGATGATAGAGTACTCCTCCCCCAACACCAACAAGCCGCTCCACCTCGGCCACGTGCGCAACAACCTGCTCGGGTGGGCCGTTGCACAAATCGCTGAAGCGGGCGGAAATCGTGTGGTGAAGACCAACATCGTCAACGACCGCGGCATTCACATTTGCAAGTCTATGCTCGCCTGGCTGAAGTATGGCAATGGCGAGACACCCGAAAGCAGCGGCAAGAAAGGCGACCACCTCATCGGCGACTACTATGTGGCCTTCGACAAGCACTATCTCGCCGAAGTAAGCGAACTGGCGGCACGCTTTGAATCCGAAGGCGACAGCCCCGAAGAGGCAAAAGCGAAGGCCGAAGCCCAATCTCCGCTGATGCAGGAAGCCCGCGAGATGCTTCGCAAGTGGGAACAGAACGACCCCGAAGTACGCGCGCTCTGGGAGAAGATGAACGCATGGGTATATGCTGGCTTCGATGAGACGTACAAGGCCCTCGGCGTAGGGTTCGACAAGATTTACTATGAGAGCCAGACCTACCTCGTAGGGAAGGCGCTCGTAGAAGAGGGACTCGCCAAAGGACTCTTCTTCCGTAAGGAGGACGGCTCTGTGTGGGCCGACCTCACCGCGGAGGGGCTTGACGAGAAACTCCTGCTGCGCGCCGATGGCACCAGCGTATATATGACGCAGGATATCGGCACTGCAAAACTACGCTACGAGGACTACCCTATCGACAAAATGGTCTATGTGGTGGGCAACGAACAGAACTACCATTTCCAGGTGCTCTCCCTGTTGCTCGACCGCTTAGGCTTCAAGTGGGGAAAGAGCCTGGTACACTTCAGTTATGGCATGGTGGAACTCCCCAACGGCAAGATGAAGAGCCGTGAGGGCACCGTGGTGGATGCCGACGACCTCATCGCAGGCATGATCAGCGAGGCACGCCGCACCGCCGACGAAGCCGGCAAGTTCGACGACATGGACGAAGCCGAGAAGGACAACGTGGCGCGTATTGTGGGTATGGGTGCGCTCAAATACTTCCTGCTCAAGGTAGATGCTCGCAAAAACATGCTCTTCAATCCCACAGAAAGTATTGACTTCAACGGCAACACTGGCCCGTTCATACAATACACCTACGCCCGCATCCGTTCCATACTTCGCAAGGCGGCTGAGGCGGGAATGGAAATCCCCGACACGCTGCCCGCCAATACTCCGCTGTGTACTAAAGAGACGGATATCATTCAGCACATCAGCGAGTTTGCTGCCGTGCTGCAAGATGCCGCCGCTACGTTCAGCCCCAGCACCGTAGCCAACTACTGCTACGACTTGGTGAAGGAATACAACCAGTTCTATCACGACTACCCCATCCTGCGCGAGGCTGACGAGAACACCCGCACGCTCCGTCTGCTGCTCTCGCGCGAGGTGGCCAAGGTGGTGAGCCTCGGCATGGGGCTACTCGGCATAGAAATGCCGGAAAGAATGTGAGGCTCTCTTGAAAACACCCGCTCCCAACAACCGCACGCTCACGCTTCTCCCCGAAGAGAGGGAGGCGTTGCGTGCGGATTTGTTGCAAAGTGGGGAGGCTGGCACAAGTGACTGGCTCGACAAGACGTTTCTCGGCGACATGAAGAGCATCATCGGCAGACTGCCGGAGGGATTTGCCAACCTCATCTTCCTTGACCCGCCCTACAATCTCAGCAAACAGTTTGGCGAGACCTCGTTTCGTGCGGTATCGGCTGAGCAATACGCCGAATACCTTGCGTCGTGGCTTCCCGAAGTGGTGCGCCTACTCGCCCCCGACGGCTCGCTCTATCTGTGCGGCGACTGGCAGAGTGCGGCGGTGCTGCAAGGCGAACTTTCCAAGCATCTCACGGTCATCAACCGCATCACGTGGCAGCGGGAAAAAGGCAGAGGCTCCGCCCGCAACTGGAAGAACTGTCAAGAAGACATTTGGTTTGCCGTGCGCAATCCCAAACGCTACACATTCAATGCCGAAGCCGTAAAACTACGGCGGCGGGTGCGGGCTCCCTACCGGCAAGGCGGCGCACCGAAAGACTGGATAGAAAAAGAGGATGGGCGACGTGTTCGCCACACCTACGCCTCCAACTTCTGGGACGACCTTACTGTGCCTTTCTGGTCCATGCCCGAAAACACCGAACACCCCACACAGAAACCCGAGAAACTGCTGGCACGCATCATCCTTGCTTCAAGCCGCGAGGGCGACGTGGTATTCGACCCCTTTCTCGGCAGCGGCACCACCAGCGTGGTAGCCAAGAAATTGGGACGACACTATGTGGGCATCGAACAGGACGAGACCTTCGCTCTGCTTGCTGCGAAACGCTTGCGAGCTGCCGGCGTTGGCGGGCGCATACAAGGTTATGAAGACGGCGTGTTCCTGGAACGCAACGCTTAACACCCTCTCACCCATGGCAGGCAAACCGAAACCGAAATTCTATGTGGTATGGCGCGGACACGAGCCGGGCGTATATGCCACGTGGGAGCAGTGCGAAACCCAAGTGAAGGGTTACGGTGGCGCGGCCTACAAGTCGTTCCCCACTTTCGCCGAGGCGCAGGCTGCGTTCAACGCCGGACCGCCCGTGGCTACTTCTCAGAGAAAGCGGCCAAAAGGCAAGGGCAACGTCTTCCCTGAGAATCCGCCCGAGGACCGCCACGACACTGTGCTACCCCTGCCAAAAGCCGTCACTGCCAACGCCTGGGCTGTAGACGCCGCCTGCTCCGGCAATCCAGGGCAGATGGAATACCGAGGCGTGGACCTCGCTACGGGAGCGGAGGTTTTTCACTTCGGCCCCACGCTCGGCACGAACAACATCGGCGAGTTTCTGGCCATCGTGCATGCCTTGGCAGCGTTCCACAAGCAGGGCATCGTCAAGACCATCTATTCCGACAGTCGCATAGCCATGGGCTGGGTGCGCAAGGGGCACTGCAAGACCACCCTGCCCCACAACACCAAGACAGCACGCCTGCACGAAATCATCAGTCGAGCCGAAGCCTGGCTCTCCAAGCATCCCCTCGCCGCCCCCATCCTGAAATGGAAAACCGAGCAATGGGGCGAAATCCCCGCCGACTTCGGGCGTAAGCACTGAAAAGGACGCAGTCCACATCATCACACACCATCATCATGAAACAATTCTTCCGCCTCATGCGCAGTTACGTTGCGCCATACAAAGGCTACCTCGCCGGCTCACTCCTATTCAATCTGCTCTCGGCGGTGCTCAATGTGTTCTCGTTCCTTTCCCTCATACCCATGCTGCAACTGCTCTTCGGTATTGACAAGAACACCTACGAGTTCATTCCCTGGGACGCGGACATGAGCATGAAGGACATCCTGCTGAACAACCTCTACTACTACACCACGGAGATGATAGCCCGCTACGGCGCACCCGACACGTTGCTCTTCATCGGGCTGTTCCTCATAGGCACCACCCTGCTCAAGACCGCCAGTTACTTTGCCTCGGCGGGAATCATGGTGCCGCTGCGCACCGGCATCGTGCGCGACATTCGCAACAGCGTTTACCGCAAGATTGTGTCCCTGCCGCTCTCCTTCTTCAGCGATGAGCGCAAGGGCGACATCATAGCCCGCATGAGCGGCGACGTGGGAGAAATAGAAAACAGCATCACCGGCTCGCTCGAGATGCTCATCAAGAACCCCGTGCTCATCACCTGCTACATGGCCGTGCTGATCTATACCAGTTGGCAGCTCACGCTCTTCACCATCCTTGTGATGCCGCTGCTCATCTGGGCGATGAGCGCCATAGGCCGCAAACTGAAAAGCAAATCGCTGGCCGCGCAGACCAAGTGGAGCGAGACCATGGCACAACTCGAGGAGACTCTCGGCGGCATGCGCATCATCAAGGCGTTCACCGCCGAGCACAAGATGGTGAGCCGCTTCGAAGGCGTGACCGACGACTTCCGCCGCCAGACCACCCGTGTATCCCTGCGACAGGCCTCCGCACATCCCGTGAGCGAATTCCTCGGCACGGTGCTCATCGTGCTGGTGCTGTGGTACGGCGGCACGCTGATTTTCGGAGGGAGCAGTGTCATTGATGCGCCCACGTTTGTGTTCTACATGGTCATCCTCTACAGCATCATTCAGCCGCTCAAAGACTTCTCCAAAGCCTCCTACAACATTCCCAAGGGGCTGGCCAGCGTGGAGCGTGTGAACAAAATCCTCGATGCGCCCAACCCCATCACCGAGCCATCCGATCCCGTGACAGTAAGCGGCCTCGAGCGCGAGATTGTCTTCGACGACGTGCATTTCAGTTACGGCGGGGGGCAGGAGGTGCTCCACGGCGTGTCGCTCACCGTGCGCAAAGGACAGACGATCGCCATCGTGGGGCAGAGTGGCTCGGGAAAGAGCACCCTGGTGGACCTGCTGCCACGCTACCACGACGTGACGGGCGGTACCATTCGCCTTGACGGAAAAGACATCCGCACGCTCTCCATCAGCGGGCTGCGTTCGCTGATAGGCAACGTGAACCAAGAGGCCATCCTTTTCAACGATTCCTTCTACAACAACATCACTTTCGGTGTGGAAAACGCCACAATGGACGAGGTGGTGGAAGCCGCCAAGATAGCCAATGCGCACGACTTCATCATGCAGAGCGAGCAAGGCTACGACACCCCCGTTGGCGACCGCGGCTGCCGGCTCTCAGGCGGCCAAAGGCAGCGCATCAGCATTGCCCGAGCCATCCTCAAAAACCCCGACATCCTCATCCTCGACGAGGCCACCAGTGCGCTCGACACCGAGAGCGAACGACTGGTGCAGGAAGCCCTCGACCGACTTATGAAGACGCGCACCACCATCGCTATCGCACACCGGCTCTCCACCATCAAGAATGCCGATGAAATCTGCGTGCTACACGAGGGACGCATCGTGGAGAGAGGGACGCACGAGGAACTCCTGGCACGCGACGGATACTACAAGCGTCTCAACGACATGCAGCAACTCTAAAACGCTGACTAGACAGCACGCATTTCATCCGAGCAATTTTTTACTTGCTCGGATGAAGTTTTAAACTAGGTCCGTGTGACTTTAAAGTCACACGGACCTAGTTTAAACTACAACGCAGGTGGTTTCTCCTCGCTCCACATTGATGTTCCTATGTGTCGTACAGCGGCTTTATAATCTGCCCGAGTGGCACGAACAGATGGGGCATAAAAGGACGAAAGCCAAAAACCGAGCCTTTTGTTTCCCACAGCGTGCGCGAAGCAGTATCTTTGCACAGCAAAAAAACGGACAATGATTACTCAACTGATAAGACCTTATCTCTCCTGGCGGAGAAACATTATTTATAAACGCTACGCGGAAGCGGAACGAACACAAATCGGCAAACTGCAAGAATTGTTGCAAAAGGCGAAAGGCACGACATGGGGCCGAACATACGAATTTGCCGACATCAACACCTATGAAGATTTTGCCGCCCGCGTGCCGCTAACAGACTATGAGGCACTGAAAGGGCATATTGACCGCATGCGCCACGGCGAGGCCGACGTGTTATGGCCAGGCAGCGTGAAGTGGTACGCAAAGTCGAGCGGCACCACCAACGACAAGAGCAAGTTCATACCCGTGTCGCCCGCCGCACTGAAGGACACGCACTATCGGGGCGGCACGGACGCCGTGGCATTCTATCTGGCGAACAACCCCAAGAGTCGCATGATGGACGGCTGCGGACTGATACTCGGAGGGTCGCACCAGCCCAACTACAACCTGCCCCACTCCCTTGTGGGCGACCTGAGCGCCATACTCATAGAAAACGTGCCGGAACGCGTCAATATGTTCCGCGTACCCAGCAAGAAGACTGCCCTGCTTTCGGATTTTGAAGAAAAGCGCGACCGCATAGCCCGCGAAGCAGTAGGCCGTAGGGTGACAAGTCTGAGCGGCGTGCCGTCGTGGATGATGAGCGTGCTGACCAGGGTGCTGGAACTGACGGGGAAAGACACGATACATGAGGTGTGGCCACATCTCGAGGTGTTTTTCCACGGCGGTGTGGCGTTCACGCCCTACCGCGAGCAGTACCTCCGCATCATCGGAAACGACGCCATGCGCTACGAAGAGACCTACAACGCCAGCGAGGGCTTCTTCGGCCTACAAGACAACCCAGCCGACACGGCGATGCTGCTGATGCTGGACTACGGCGTGTTCTACGAATTTATTCCCCTTGAGGACGTGGGCAAAGAAAACCCGCGCACACTGCCGCTATGGGGCGTGGAGCAGGGAAAGAACTATGCAATGGTCATCACCACGAGCAGCGGGCTGTGGCGCTATCAGATTGGCGACACGGTGCGCTTCACGCAGACCGCGCCCTACTACAAGTTCATCATCAGCGGACGCACCAAGAGTTTCATCAATGCCTTCGGCGAGGAACTCATCGTGGACAATGCCGAACAAGGTTTGCGAAAAGCCTGTCAAGCCACCGGAACGCAGGTGAAGGAATACACCGCCGCACCCGTCTTTATGGACAGCGGAGGCAAATGCCGCCACCAATGGGTGGTGGAGTTCGACAAAGCCCCCGACGACATCGCACGCTTTGCCGAAACACTCGACAAGACGTTGCAAGCCCTCAACAGCGACTACGAGGCCAAGCGCTACAAAGACCTGACACTCCAACAACTGGAAATCATTGTGGCCAGGGACGGGCTCTTTGAAGACTGGCTGCGCTCGCGTGGCAAATTGGGCGGACAGCACAAGGTGCCCCGCCTCTGCAACGACCGCAAAATCATTGAAGAAATTCTGAACATTCAATAAGGTTTATGAGGTTGTAAGGGGCTGCCACGTCAGTCCGCCTATTGCAAAGGCTGGGAGCGCGGGCGTCCTCGCCCGCAGGTATAACAACCTCAAGACCTAATAACCTTTGGAACCTAAAATGAGGCTTTCGCACCACATCCCCGTACTGCTCGCAGCGGCTATCGCACTGCTGTGGACCTCCTGCGCGAACCCTGGGAGTGGACCCGACGGTGGGCCGTTCGACGAAACGCCGCCGAAAATTCTCTCCATGACACCCGCCATGGGGAAGACGGGGACCACGCCGCATCGCATAGAAATCTACTTTGACGAAAACGTGAAGGTGGACAACGCGTACGAGAAAGTGGTCATCTCGCCCCCTGCGCCCGAGCCACCAGAGGTCATGGTGAGCGGGAAACGCATACGCGTCACGCTGCCCGACACGCTCAAGCCCAACACCACCTACACCATTGACTTCGGCGACGCCATCACCGACAACAACGAGGGGAACCCCCTCGGCGCCTTCACCTACTTCTTCTCTACCGGCGAGACGGTGGACACCATGGAGATAGGCGGCCACGTCATCGACGCAGAGACGCTGGCACCTGTGAAGGGTATACTCGTGGGGCTCTATGTGGAGGACGGAGACACACTCGCCGATCCGTTCGCCACACGCCCCTTTGACCGCGTGGGACGCACCGACGACACCGGACGCTTCAGCATCAAAGGTGTGCACCACGGCACATACCGCATCTTTGCGCTCAAAGACGCAGACGGAGACTACAAGTTCAGTTCGCGCGCTGAAATGTTGGCTTGGTCCGACTCCACCTTCACCACCTCGTGCTACGCTGACGTGCGACAGGACACCGTGTGGCGCGACAGCGTGACCTGGGACAGCGTCCGCACCGTGCACTTCACCCACTTCACACCCGACAACGTGGTGCTCCGAGCCTTCACCCACGCCAACAAACCGCGCCACCTCCTCAAGACACAGCGCGACGTGCCCGAATGGTTCCGCATATACTTCACAGGCCCCTCAGCATTCGTGCCGCAAATACGTGGCCTCAACTTCAACGAATACGATGCCTTTGTAGAAGACCGCAACAGGGCGGGCGACACCATCACTTATTGGATAAAAGACACCGCACTGCTGCGCCTTGACACCCTGCAACTACTCTACACCTACTACGAGACCGACGACTCCACCGGCATCGACACCCTGCGCACCGACACCCTCAGTCTGCGTCCCCGCCTGACGTTTGACAAACGCGCCAAGCAGCAAGCCGACGAACTTGAAAAATGGGAGCGACAACGCGAACGACGCCACAGACGCGGCGACTATACCGACGAAACGCCCCCACGGGAATTCCTCAAGATAGAAGCACGCGGCCTGGGCAACAACTGCTCACCCGCCGACAATCCCACGATACTCCTCCCCCAGCCCGCCGCCGAAATAGACCTGCGCGGCATACACCTGCTTCTTGGCCCCGACAGCGCACAGACCGAAGCGCGCTACGAACTCAGACCCAGCCCCACCAACCGCCTCACCTACACCCTCTACGGCGAATGGCGGCCCGAACAGCAGTACACGCTACAAATCGACTCCGCAGCCATCAGGGGGCTCAACGGAATAGAAAACAAGCCCGTGTCCTGGCGTTTCCGCATCGCCGCAGCCGAAGAGTTTGGCTCACTCTTCGTCACACTGCTTGGCGCGGACACCACAGCCGTCGTACAACTCATACAAGACGACAAGCGCGTCATACAGACCACACGCGTCAGGGCAGACGGCACCGCCGACTTCTTCTACCTACGCCCAGGCAAAGCCTTTATGCGTATGTTCACCGACACTGACGGCAACGGCCAGTGGGACACCGGCGACTATGCCGCACAGCGGCAACCCGAAAAGGTGCGCTACTACCACAAACAAATAGACATCCGAGCCGGTTGGGACACCGAAATAACTTGGAAGCCCGACGAACGGCCACCACTCATACAAAAGCCCCAAGACCTGCGAGGCTCAACCACTACCAAAACCACCGGACGCACAGCGCACGAGCGCAACATTGAGCGCAACAACCAGCGGCGCAGTTAAACTTTTTCTACAGAATGCCCTCAAATAGGCTATAAGGTTAGGGAGTTGTAAAGTCGTCAGTCCGCCTATTGCAAGCGTTGGGAGCGCGGGCGTCCTCGCCCGCAGGTTTTACGACCTCAAAACCTAAAAACCAAAAAAGAAACACACCTCCGTCATGAAAAACAAACTGCTCGCCATCCTGCTCGTCAGCACCACCCTTTCCCTAAGCGCCAGCGCACAGTGCGGCTCCACAAACACCGCCTTCGAGAGCGGCGAAACCATATCCTACGACCTCTACTTCAACTGGAAATTCGTGTGGAAGAAAGTGGGCACCGCCTCTTGGAACGTCACCCGCACCACCTACAGCGGCAAGCCCGCCTACAAGGCCTACCTCATCACCCGAGGCTCCAAACAGAGCGACCGCTACTTCGTGATGCGCGACACGCTCACCACCTACACCGACCTCAACCTCGTGCCGCTCTACTACTCCAAACACGCCCGCGAAGGCAAAGAATATCGCGTAGAGGACGTTTGGTACACCTATCCTGGTCGCCAGTGCAGCCTCAAAATGCGCTATCGCAAGAACAACGACCCCGTGCGCCACAACACCTTCGCCTCAAAATACTGCGCCTACGACATGCTCTCTATGCTCCTTCGCGCACGCTCTTTCGACGTCAGCAAGATGAAACCTGGGCAGCGCACGAACTTCCTCCTCGCTGAAGGAAAACACTGCGAGTGGCGGCAACTCATCTACAAAGGCAAGCAAACCATCAAGATGGAAAACTCCAACAACCGTTACCGTTGCCTCGTCTTCTCCTATGTAGAGAAAGAGAAAGGCAAGGAGAAGACCATCGTCACCTTCTACGTCACCGACGACGCCGCACACCTCCCCGTGCGCCTCGACCTCAACCTGCGCTTCGGCTCTGCCAAAGCTTACATGCGCGGTGCCACCGGCCTGCGCCACAACCTCACGTCAAAAGTTTAACACCTTAAATAAGGTTGAAAGGTTATTAGGTCCTGAGGTTATGAAGTTATAAAGGTTTGCCCCGTCAGTCCGCCAATTGCAAAGGCTGGGAGCGCGGGCGTCCCCGTCCGCAGGTATCACGACCTCAAAACCTAATAACCTCAAAACCTAATAACCTCAAAACCTAATAATCTTAAAACCTAAAAACCTTAAAAATAATCCTTATGGCAAAGAAAGACATCACCACAGCCGCTTCCCCTACAGAAAAGTTAAAGGCTCTGCAGGCAGCCATGGCAAAGATTGAAAAAGACTTCGGCAAGGGCTCCATCATGAAACTCGGCGACGAGCAAATCGAAGACGTGGAAGTCATCCCCACTGGCAGCCTCAGCCTCAATGCCGCCCTCGGCGTAGGCGGCTATCCCCGCGGTCGCATCATCGAAATCTTCGGCCCAGAGAGTAGCGGTAAGACCACGCTCGCCCTGCATGCCATCGCCGAATGCCAAAAGGCCGGAGGCACCGCCGCCTTCATCGATGCCGAGCACGCTTTCGACCGCTTCTACGCTGGCAAACTCGGTGTGCAGGTGGACGAGATGCTCATCTCACAGCCCGACAACGGCGAGCAAGCCCTTGAGATAGCCGACCAACTCATTCGCTCCTCCGCCATCGACATCATCGTCATCGACTCCGTCGCCGCCCTCACGCCCAAGAGCGAGATAGAGGGCGACATGGGCGAAAACAAGGTGGGGCTGCAAGCACGCCTCATGAGCCAGGCACTGCGCAAACTCACTGCCAACGTCAGCAAGACCAAGACCTGCTGCATCTTCATCAACCAACTCAGAGAGAAAATTGGCATTACGTTCGGCAACCCCGAAACCACCACCGGCGGCAACGCCCTTAAGTTCTACTCCAGCGTGCGCCTCGACATCCGCCGCATCTCTACCATCAAGAACGGCGATCAGCCCGTGGGCAACCAGGTACGCGTCAAAGTGGTGAAGAACAAGGTGGCTCCCCCGTTCCGCAAGTGCGAGTTTGAAATCACCTTCGGCGCCGGCATCAGCCGCATCGGCGAGATCTGTGACCTCGCCGTCGAGCACAACATCATACAGAAGAGCGGCTCCTGGTTCTCCTATCAGGGGCAGAAACTCGCCCAGGGACGCGAAAACCTCAAGAAGACACTCGCCGACAATCCCGAACTTCAGGACGAAGTGGCCACACAGATCTCACAAATCCTGCTAAACGGCGGCACAGCCGACGAAACCAGCACACCCAGCGCAGAAGAGTAGGCACACTAGGCCCCTGCTCACAGGAGCAAACACAATCAAGAAAAAGGCGCGCCCGTTACCGGCAATTCGGTTACGGGCGCGTCTTTAGGATAATGGTGTGGTCTGCGTCAGTACACCACCTTGCGTCCGCCAGTGATGTACACGCCACCCTTTTGGGGGCTTGCTACGCGGCGCCCCTGCAGGTCGTAAATGACAGAGGATTGCGCAGCGGGCGCGGTGACTGGAACAGAGAGGCCAGTGGCGGTGTCGTCGATGGTGTATTTGCCGCCGGTGATTTCCTCGATGGTGTAGGGGATAAAGGCCATGTCAAAGTGGCTCCACGGCGCAGTGCCGGTGAGTACGTCGTCTTCGAGGAAGAAGCCGACACGCCCGTCGAGCATGAGGCACATGGAGGAGTAGGCCGACATGTGGTCGCTCACGAGGTAAGCGGTACTGGCGTCGCGTCCCTCCCAGTTGCTGGCGAGTGCCTCGGTGGTGGCATAGTCGCTGGAAGAGACAAGGGCCTTGTAGAAAATGGAGACGTTGCGTCTGCCGTTGCCGCCCCATACGGGGTCGCTGAAACTGCTGCGCCCAGGAATTGAGGCGAGTGCGAGGGTTACGGGCTGGCTGTCGCTCTTGCGCACAGCAGGGATGAGGAGGATGTCGCCGTTGCAGGCATTCTCACTGCTGTAGATACCATTCGTCACGCCAGTGCCCTGTGTGTGGCAGCGGTTGAGCCACGTACCTTCGCCGCTGGCGATGTCGGTGAAGTGGTAAATGTTGAAGTTGCGCCCATTAGAATGGCGAGCACACATCCATATATCGCCGTTGGGGAGTTCGTCGCACTTGGGCTCGTCGCTGCCGGTGTAGGCGGCGCACTCGCCGAGGATGTTCCAGGTCTGGCCGAAGTCGTCACTGTAGTAGGTGATGTTGCCGTTCTGCCCCCAGGTGCCATCGGTGTTGTTGCTCTTGACGATGGCGGTGAAATAGACGCGGTAGTAGTCGCCCTTCTTGTAGATACGGCTCTGGCTCATGCGTCCGCTGCCGCAGAAGGCGGAGTATACCTGTGGGCTGAGGCCGCCCTTGGACGTGAGACCGAGCATATAGTCGGTGATGTCCTGGGGCTTGCCTTTGACGAAGGTGCCGCGCGAGTTGAGGTAGCCGGGCTCCCACTGTCCGGTGGTTTCGTTGAGTTTCAGGTAGAAGCGTGCCATCTTGACGGCAGAGGCGAAACCAGTGTTTCCGGCAGCGGCGAGGACGAGGATGAGGTTTTTGTCGCGGTCGGCCACCATGGCGGCATCGCCAAAGGCAGCAGTGAAGCGTCCGCTGTTGTCGCCGGTGGCGGCGGGCTGTTCCTCGCCCCAGGTCTGTCCATCATCCTTGCTGACCTTCATGACGAGGTCGATGCGGTAGTGGTAGAAGCCGCGGTCGTAGTAGCCTATGTCGGCCTCGTTGTAGCGCAGGTCGTACATGGCGATGAGGTCGCCATTGGCGGCGCGTGCGATGGAAGGGATGCGGTAGGGGATGTCGCGCTCGTCACCATCATAGGCGATGTAACGCACGTCGGGGTTGCTCTCGGTGAAGCGGGCGGTGAGGCTGGCAGTTTCGCTGTTCACGCCGCTGAGCGTCTGCCGAGAGGCGGCGCCATCCAGGTAGAAGCCGCCAAAGGTGAAGCCAATCCAGCATACGGGCTTGGTGAAGGAGAGCGTGCCATGCTCGGGCAAGAAGAGGGTATGCTGGGTGGGCGTGAGGTTGTAACTCATCTGGCGCGTGCCGCCATCAATGGGGAAGGTTACGGCGCCGCGTGCGATGTGGCTGTGCGTGGCGGGCAGTTCGGCGCTGAGGCCTGTGAGACTGATGTCGAGGGTAGCACCTACTTTCTCAAAGAGGTAGGAGCACTTGCTGTTGCTGGCGGAGAGGAAGCCAATCTTGTATTCCGCGCCGGCGGGTGAGCCGTTGCTACCTATGGGGGCTATGCCAGTAGAGAGGTCGGCCGTGCTGCTCAGGCAGGCCTCGTTCTGTATCACGAAGGTCTCGGCGCGGTCGGCGGCGACGAGGACGAGGGGTTTCGTGCCATTGAGTGCTGTCCCTGTGGCGGCAGCGAAGCCTTCACCGGCCAGGCGGTTATAGAGTTTGAAGCCGCTCTTGTCGCCCACGAAGCACCAGAGTTGGCCTTTGTGCGTCATGTCGGTGCGTCCGTTGCGCACCATCGTGCCGTCGTAGGAGAGGGTCTCCTTGGGCGTGACCATGAGGCAATACTTGTTACTGGCACCGTAGGTGACGCGCACCCATTTCTCGCCGTAGGTCTCGCAGAAGATGTCAAGTTCGGCGGGCACATAGAGTTCGGGCACCCAGAGCGATCCGCCGTCGGTGTTGCTCCAATAGGCGAGTTGCTTGCCCGTGCCCTGATAGGCATTGAGGCTGAGGTTGGTGCTCTCGCTGCCGAAGCGGAAGATGGGGCAGCCAGTAGTCTGGCGGGTGCCGTCGGCCTGGCTGTTGTCGGTGACGGTGCGGCTACTGCCCAGCGTCCAATAGTCGGCCTCGGCAGCAGCGACGAAGGTGGCATAATTGCCGTTCGCCACATCAGTGGTGGCCATGGCTTTGGCCGTACCAACTATCTTGCTGTAGATGCGGAAACGTTCGGGCGTGCCGACGAGGCAAAACAGGTTGCCGTCGCGCGGTGTGGCGTTGGCCGTACATTTAGGCACATCGGTGGCGGAGGCTACGCTCCAATGGAAGCCGGTGTTGCGGCTGAAAATCATGCGTACCCACTTCTCGCCATAGTGTCCGCTGAAGATGGCGTCGTCGCTGTAGGGCTGGAGGAGCCAGTGTGTCTGCTCGCCCTCAGCATCCCAATAGCGCAGTGCATAGTCGAAGCGCTGGAAGGGGTTGGCGCCGTATTTGCCGTCCACATCGGTGTCGTGAATGACGAAGCCTGGTGCCTTTGCCGTAGCGGTGAGATAGGTGTCGTCGGCGGTCCAGTTCTTGGCCCCTGCCACGTCTGCGGTGAGATAGATGGCGGTAGCTGTGGTGGCTCCATTGTCGTTGGTACCATCGGTGGTGAGGGCATATCCCTCGCCGGCCAAGCGGCTGTAAATCTTGAAACTTTCGGGCGTGCCGACGAAGCAGAAGACGAAACCGGTGTCGGCCTCGGTAGTGAAGGCTACGCGCTTGGGTGTGCTGCCTTCATAGTTGTCAGCGGCATCAATGTGCCAGGCATAGGCGGGGTCGGTGGCGTAGTCTATACGCACCCATTTCTCGCCATAGTTGTTGCAGAACACGTCGGCAAGCATCTTCACCTCGGCGGTAGCATCGGACATGCCGTCCCATGTGGGCATGGCGTCGGGATAGCGTGGGGCATAGAAGGGGTCTGCCACGACGCTCACTGCGGCGGCCTCGCCCGCCACGGCTGTGCCATCGTGATAGAACGTGGCGCTGGTGCCACGCTTCGTCTGCCCGTTCCAGGTGAATATGGCATCAACGGCGGGCTGTGTGCTGACAGTGAAGGTGCGTGTGCCTTCGGGGGCATCGGAATAGGTGAGAGTGGCCGAGAACACGGGGGTGAGGTCGGTACGCACGCCGTTGAGATAGACGCCGGGGGTGTGGGTGGTGCTGTTACGCACTCGGGCGCGCTGTCCGGCAGCGGTGTAGGCTCCGTCGGTCGGCGTGTTGCTGGTCACCCAGTAGAGGTAGTAGGTAGTGTTTCCCTGCAGTGTCACGGGCGAGGCAAAGGTGTAGGTGTAATCCCCTTCGGCAGTGGGCTGCAAGTGGTTTGACGACACGGCCACCACATCGGCCTCGGGCACGCTCGAGGGTGACGTGGCCGCTGTGGCGATGGCGATATAACTGTCCGACTGGTCGGTGGTCTTGCTGCCGTTCACGAGACGCAGCGAGAGGGCCGAGAGTTGGTAACTGTCGGCTGTGGCGGGCGTCTGTACGCCGAACCAACGGAAGCCTGTGGCCTGGTCGTTGGCGGTCACGCCGGTGGTCCAATTCAGCGTCTGCTGAGCGTACGCCACCATTGTGGCCTGCATGATGGAAACCAAGGCCAGGACGTAGCCAAGCAGGCGAATGTTTCGTTTCATGGTGTTCATTGTATCTTGTGTTTTTGAGGATGTTTGTCTTTGTGGCGTGTCAACCCACTTTTACCTTGCGCCCATTCCGGATATAGATACCAGGAGCGTGGGGCTTGCTGATGCGGCGGCCCTGCAGGTCGCGCCATTCTGTGGCAGCGTCAGCATCGGGGTTTGTCACGGCGCGGCCTATGCCACTCACGGGTGCAGCCAGGGGGGTGAAGCGTAGTTTGTGGGTATAATCGCCGCTGGAGGGCACCTTGTACTGATCGAGCGTGCCGGGCCCACAAGAGCCGTTGCCCACACCGCAGAGCGCGTAGTCAAGGTAGAGGTAGGTGTCGGCAGTCGGCGTGCGGTCCCACTGGTGGCTGGTGTTGCCAAAGAGGGTGGCATCGTCGCGATGCAGAATTTGCATATTCATCTGGCCCTCCACCTCTACACGGAAGCCATTGCCATTCCCATCACTGAGCGTGAAATCGCGCACGTCCTCGCGGTTGCCACTGGTCTGCGGGCGGAAATAGGGCTCGTAGAAGTCGGTAACCGTGCTGCTGTAGCGTCCCAACAAACTTCCAACCTTGCGGTCGTTGAAGTTCTCCCACGGGCCACGGGCGTAGTAGTCCACATTCTCAAAGATACCCGGCACACGCCACTTCATTCCGAGGCGTCGCAGGCCACTCACCCAGGGGCTGTAGGTTACCTGCATATCGGTCTGCCCGTTGGCGTAGATGGTATAGACGATGGTGTAGTCGGCGCGGTCGCCGCTGGCTATCTGACGCACCGTGGCTGTCTTGCCATCGGCGGACAAGCGGAACGTGCCGGTCTTGGAACTGATACCGTTGGCAGCAGAATAGTTGGAGTGCGATCCGTGGCTGTCGTAGTTCTCCACCCAGGAATAGTGGTTGAACTCTGGCACGCTCAGGAGCAGGTCTTGTCCGGCATATACCCATGAAGTGAGGTCGCCGTTGCTCTCGAACTCCATGGCGAGGTCGCCGCTGGTGAACACCTTCTTGCCGTCGCGCTCGGTCATGGTGATTTGCTCGTCACTGGCGCTCTGATCCACTGTGGGAAGGGAAGTTGGGCGAGAGGTGAGTTGCAATTGGAACTGTGCCACCACGTGTCCGGCCTCAGCCCACTCGTTTCCATCACGCATACATACCTCGAAGTTGAGCAAGAACTCGCGGTCGCGCTTGGGCGAAGTGGTATAGGGGATACGGAGTGTCTGTGAGCCGCCGTTGGCACGCGTGGCGGGGAAGTCCATTGTGCCTCTCTCTACGGGATAGCCGTTGTCGAGCACGGTCCACTTCAAGTAGAAATCGGTGAGGTCAAGGAAGTTGTAGTTGTTCGTGAAGCGAGCGCGCTTTGTTGAGGCCACGAACGAGGATAGTTTGATATATTGATACACCTGCTTCACCTCTGTGAGTTCCGGCGACCAAGAGCGGTCGGCGTTGATCAGTCCGTTGTTCACGAAGTTCCCCTGATGGGGCGCTTCGGGATAGTCGTAGCCTGTGCGCCATTTGGGGAAGCCGTTGGCGTAGAGGCTTCCGTTCTTGATGTCTGCGGCATCAAAGATACTCTGGTCCACCCAATCCCAAATGCAGCCGCCCAGTCCGTAAGCGCCGCTCTCTATGGCATCCCAATACTCTTGCAGGTTGCCCACGGCGTTGCCCATGGCGTGGGCATATTCGCACATGAAGTAGGGCTGCTGCCGCCAGTTGTTGGCAGAATAGTTCTGCACGTTGGCGAGTGTGGGATACATCTGCGACCAGAGGTCGGTGGGGTGTTCGTCGCCGCGATGGTCTTCGCGTGTGGCCCCCTCGTAGTGTATGGGTCGGGGGTCAAGGGCGCGGGTGGCTTTGTAGCAGGCCCAGTGGTTGGAGCCGTTGTCGCTTTCGTTGCCGAGGCTCCAGATGATGACGCTGGGGTTGTTGCGGTCGCGATAAACCATACGCAGCATACGGTCGAGGTACTGCGGCAGCCAGGACTCGGTGTCGGAGATGCCTCTGCCGTCGCTGGTGTGGTCGCTCCAGTTCTTGTGGCACTCGATGTCGGCTTCATCCATCAGGTACAGGCCGTAGTAGTCAAACATGGCGTTCATCTTGGCCTGCCTCGGGTAGTGGCTGGCACGCACCGTGTTCACGTTGGCCTGCTTCATCAGGAAGATGTCGCGCAACATTGTGGCCACGTCCATCGTACGTCCGAGCGCGGGATGCGTGTCCTGCGTGTTCACACCTTTGAGATATACTCGTTTGCCATTGATGCGCAGCGTGCCACTGACGATACGCACGTCGCGGAAGCCAAACTTGGTGCTGAATGCCTCGGTCTCGCGGGTACCATCGAGCCACGCGATTTCCACCGTATACAGATACGGTATCTCGGCGCTCCACAGGTTCAGCCCCGCCAGCCCCTCGATGGCAAAGGTATCGGTGCGTTCGGTCTCTCCTGCTGCCAGCACCACGTCGAAGGTGCGTTGTTCCATCTGTGCCCCGTCCTTGTCGAGCAGGGTGACGCGGGCGGTGCGCTCCACAGCCTCACCGGAGGGGTTCGCTGTGGTCAGCGCCACGGTGAGCGTCCCCGCTGTGTAGTCCGAGCCCACGAGATCGGCGCGAAGATAATGGTCGCGCAGATGCACCTGTGGCACGGCGTACATATACACATCGCGATGGATACCCGTCATGTGCCACATGTCTTGCCCTTCAAGGTAAGAGCCATCGGTCCAGCGGAACACGCGGACGCTGACACTGGTTTCCTCTCCAGCGGTGACAAAGTCGGTAATGTCGAACTCGGCATCGTTGTTTGCGCCTTGCGTATAGCCTACATAATTTCCGCCCACCCACACTTGTGCCGCGCTGTATATGCCGTCGAAGTGCAGGATGACGCGGTGACCATTCCAGTTAGCGGGTACTGTCACATTGCGGCGATACGAGGCGATGGCGTCAGAGAGGCCGCTCTTCAGGTTGATGTAGGGCGGGTTGTCGGAGAAGGCATAGTTCTGATTGATATAGTACGGACGTCCGTAGCCTTTCATCTCAATACATGAGGGCACGGTGATGGTGTCCCAGGCGCTCACGTCAGCATTGGCTCCAAAGAATTCGTCAGCGCCGAGCATGGCCTCTTTGCCGTCGTTGTAGTGGAACTGCCAAATGCCGTTCAGGTCCATGTAGCGCGAACTTTGTGGCGTAATCCAAGGCTTGGCATAGTGGTCAGCGTCGGCGCGCATCTCAGCGGTACTGGCATAAGGCACGTAGGTGGCATGCCCGGGCAGTTTGTTGATACCGAAGACAGTTTCGTCCTGCCAGGGCAACGTGGGTACCTCGCCCGCGGGAATGAAGCGAAACCAGGTGGCTTGTGAGGACGCCCCGTTGGTGCGCACCACGTCGCCCGTTGCTTTCACAGCGAGATAAATCTTTGTATATCCCATGTTGCGGGGATAAGCGTAGAGTTGGTACCAGCCGGGTTCGCCGTCCACCTCTTCAATGTAGAATTGCTGGTTTGGCTCGCTGGCCACCGCTGTCCACTGCACGGGGGTGTCGTGCGTGGGGGCCATATCAAGGGCCAGGTTGCTGCTGGGGTTCACCACCAGGGTGCCAACGTTTCCGTCACGGAGTTGCCACACCTGCAAAGGGTTGCTGGCGTCATAATCCTCTACGGTGAGCACGGCACTGAGTGAGGTGCCGCCCATCGTGATGACCTTGGAGAGCGTATAACTCTCGAGGGCATAGTTCTTGCCTACCTTGGGGCGGCTGGCGTTCTCGTTGCCAAGGTCCACCAGTGTGAATGCCGTACCTTCGGCCTCCTCGGTGGTCATTTCCAAATAACCTTCCTCGCGTGCGGAGAGCACATATCCTCCGTCCTGGCTACGCAAGAAGTAAGTGCCGTCGGGTTGGGCGTCAAATAGGAATTGCTGATTCTTGTTGTCCGTGGAGTAATCCCACTGCAAGAGTCGCCCAGGAGCGGTGCCCGAAGCGAGAGCCTGGTCCACTCCCTTGCCACTGGCAATGCTTTGCAAGGCAAAGAAGTCACCAGTGGCCTCTATCTCCCACTGCTGGTTGACATCCTCGGCATCAGCGGCTTCAAGCATCAGGAAACTGTTGTTATAAATATATCCCCCTGTGCTAATGGCCAGGCCGTCGGGCGTGACGATCTGATAGGTGTGGCCCGACGTGAGTTGTGCAAAGCCTGGCAGAGCAAGCATACAAATCAACGCGCACCAGAGCGTGCGCAGAGCGTCGGTTTTCTTCATCGCGGTCGGTTTTCTTTTCATCTCAAATGTCAGTGCTGTGTGTTTGAAAAGTTCTATTCACACAAAGGCGCAAAGCAACACAAAGACCTGTACGGGTTCGGTGATATGTTTTGCGCCTTTGCGTGAGTTATGGGTTAATTTTGTGCGTTATTATTTTCAAGTTTCGGAAGTTATTCTTGGGAAGTTATAGAAGGAAGTTAATAGAGTAGTTATAAAGGGCCGTTACCTTGCTGCGTAGGGGTAAAAATAGGAGGCAAAGAAGTATTGGCTTGTTTTTAACTCCCCATCATAACTCCTATCT
>JAFSWM010000005.1 GCA_017444485.1 Bacteroidaceae bacterium
AAATATGTCACATATGTTTTCATCAGCAGGTTCTTATTCACAGACATGGAATTTAGATTTGTCAAATTGGACACTAAATACTACAACTGATGTTACTATGGACTGGATGTTTTGGAATGCAGGACGTTATTCAACAACTTGGAGCATAGGAGATATAAGTAATTGGGACACATCAAAAGTTACGAATATGAATGGAATGTTCTATTATGCAGGATATGATGCACAAACTTGGGATAGTTTTAATTCATTAAAACTATATGCAAATAATATAAGTGAAATATTTAGAAATTGTCCAAAAGCCAATGGATCATTAAATATATATGTTCAGCCTGAAAAAGGGACTGCTGTTCGCGTCCACCATCGCTGCCACCACACCTGTCGTCGCACAACCGCCCAACATCATCCTCTTCCTGGTGGACGATATGGGTTGGCAGGAGACCTCTGTGCCTTTCTGGAATGACACCACTGCCCTGAATCACCGCTATCGCACTCCCAACATGGAGCGGCTGGCACGTATGGGTGTGAAGTTCACCAACGCCTACGCCTGCGCCATCTCCTCGCCCTCGCGTTGCAGCTTGCTCTCGGGCATGAATGCCGCACGCCACCGCGTTACCAACTGGACGCTCCACTACAACCAAAGCACCGACGAGGGCGAGAGCAACATCGTACCGCCGGAGTGGAACGTCAATGGCATACAGCCTGCCAGCGACACACTCTCTGCTCACGACGCCTACCGCGCCACGCCCATCACTGCCCTGCCGCAAATCCTTAAAGATAATGGCTACTACACCATCCACTGTGGAAAAGCCCACTTCGGAGCATTTGGTACAGCCGGCGAAGAGCCGCTCAACTTCGGCTTCGACGTGAACATCGCAGGTGGGGCAAATGGTGCACCCGGCAGTTACCTCGCCCAGGATAACTACGGCACGGGGGCGTTCCATGTCAAAGGCTTGGAGCACCACTACGCACGCGGCACATTCCTCACCGAAGCCCTCACCATCGAAGCCCTGCAAGCATTAGACGTCCCCATCAGCCGTCGTCAGCCCTTCTTCCTCTATATGGCCCACTATGCCATCCACGTCCCCTATAATCCCGACAGCCGCTTCACCAGAAACTATCGGGGCGTGTTCGACCAGCAGGTACGCGACATCCTTGATGAGAACGAAGTGAACCACGCCGCACTCATTGAAGGCATGGACAAGAGTCTCGGCGACATCCTTGACTACCTCGCCGCGCGTCCCGATGTGGCCGCAAACACCATCGTACTCTTCATGTCCGACAACGGCGGACAAGCCATCGGACCACGCCAAGGGATCAAGGGATTCGACCAAAACTACCCTGCACGCGGCGGCAAAGGCTCTGCCTTTGAGGGCGGTGTGCACGAACCCATGCTCGTTTGCTGGCCAGGTGTAGCCGAGGGCGGCACAGTGAACGACAACCGCGTGATGATTGAAGACTTCTTCCCCACCATCCTCGACATGGCGGGTATTCGCGACTACACCACGGTACAGACCGTGGACGGAAAAAGTTTTGCAGACCAACTTCGTAATCCCGGTCAACACTGTCCGCGCACCATCATCTGGCACTATCCCAACCTCTGGACCAAAGGTATCGAACAGCGCGATGGATACGGCCCCTACTCTGCCATACGCAAGGGTCCGTTCCATCTCATCTATTTTTGGGCCACGCGCGACACCCAACTCTATAACGTCATTGACGATGTCAGTCAGTTTGACGACCTTTCGTATGCCCATCCTCGACTCACCCGAGAACTCTCACAAGAACTCACCGACAGCCTGAAGGCCTACGGCGCGCAACGCCCCACCCGCAAATCCGACGGCAAGCCCGTACCCTGGCCCGATGGCTCCCCAGAATAACCGCTCACAATAATCCACAAAAACCGCCGGAGTGTACCTCCTGCGGTTTTTGCTGTTGTGCTTCATTATAAAGGTTGCACTGTGCGCATCTTGGCAAATACTAACTTAGATGGCCGTAAGCACGGATATACAAGACAGAAGCGGGCGTCTGTTGTCTCTATCCCTCTGCTTTGAAATTTTGCCGATTTCGGTATAAAGGATAAAGCAAAAACGCCTTCTTGACCAACGGATTTCTCCCGCAGGCGGTGCAAAGATTAGGCTAATGAACAAAACAGCCATTGCAGCAGGCGCGATTTTTGTGAAATATGGGATCATGGTTTGCGGGTTCTGTATCAACAATGCGGATTTTGGCGCCAAAGGGGCGGATAATCGGCTGGCGTTTCCGAACTTTGCCGCAACAAATTCTGCTAAGCCATGAAAACACGCCTTATTCTGCTCACACTTATTGCTTTCGCCATTCTGCTCCCGCTTTGTGCACAGACGTTTGAAACGGGAGGCGTAACCTATGAGGTGATGCGCTCCTACACTGGCAGCGTGGCTGTGGTCCGAGGCGGCCGTGCCTACAGCGGCACCATCAACATACCTACATCCGTCTCGCACGAAGGCAAGACGTACAGCGTGCGTGAGATTGCCGACCGCGCGTTCAAAGACTGTTATATTAGCAACATCACCCTGCCCTACAACCTTGCTCGCATCGGCGCAGAGGCCTTCAAGGGCTGCCGCAATCTGTGGCGCGTGACGTTGCCCTCATCGCTGAATAGTCTCGGCACGGGGTGCTTTGAGGATTGCACAGGGATGGGGCAGGTGGACTTCGGATACAGTAGCAACCTGCGCGAACTGCCCGCCCGTTGCTTCAAGAACTGCAACAGCCTGCGCACAGTAAGCCTGCCTGGGTACATCACAGCCATCGGTGATGACTGCTTCCGCGACTGCCGGTCGCTCACCGCGATAGATATCCCTTATCGCGTGGAGACCATCGGTAGCAATGCGTTCCGCGCCTGTCGTTCCATGAGCCGTGTCACGCTACCCGCATCGCTGCGCAGACTCGGTGGCTACTGCTTTGGGGCATGCTATGGGCTACGCACCATTGTTTGCCAAAGCCGCGCGCCCTATGCCATCTACGAATCCACCGCCTTCCGCAGCGACGGCACAGACCTCTACCGCCAAGCCACCCTGCGTGTGCCTTATGGGGCTGCCGATTATTATCGGAAAACGTCTGGATGGCGCGAATTCAACAAGATAGAAGAAAAATAGAAGAGGGTTTTGTTCAGCGAAACTCATTTTCGCATTCCTGAAAGCGCGGGCGTCTCGCCTGCGAATAATCCCTGGGAGCGCGGGCGTCTCACCCGCGAATGCAAAACGTAGAGAAACCTAACATGAAAGTCTTGATAGTAAACACCAGCGAAGACACAGGCGGTGCGGCGGTGGCCATGGGCAGGCTCGCCGAGGCCTTGTCAGACTGCGGTGTAGAGGCAACGATGCTGGTGCGCGACCGTGCCAAGGGACAACGCGGCCCTATCCCTGTTCGTTGCCTCAAGTGGAAATGGTTGCAGCGGTGGCGTTTCTTCGTGGAACGGCTGTATATCTTCATTGTTCAGGGGTTCTCACGGCGCAACCTTTTCAAAATAGACCCCGCATGCACGGGTGCGGATATCACTACACTGACCGTATTCAAGGAGGCAGACATCATCCACCTGCACTGGATCAACCAGGGGTTCTTGGCGCTCCGCAGTCTGCGCCACATTATGGAGAGTGGCAAACCCGTGGTGTGGACCATGCACGACATGTGGGAATGCACTTCCCTCTGTCACCATGCCCACAACTGCCACCGCTATGAGGTGGAATGCTGCGAGTGCCCGCTCCTCGCTCACCCCGCCCCGCACGACCTCGCCCACAAGGTGTTCCGCCGCAAACAGAAAATCTACGCCCGCGCCAAGCGGTTGCACCTCGTGGCGGTGAGTCAGTGGCTGGCCGAAAAGACACAGCGCAGCGCACTGAGTAGGCATTTGCCCGTCAGCGTCATTCCCAACACCATCTCCCTCTCTGGCTTTAAGCCCATGAGCCGTGAGGCTACTCGAAAAGCCTTGGGCATCAGCGAGCCCTACGTCATCGCGCTCGGTGCTGCACGCATCGACGATCCCATCAAGGGCTTCGCCTATCTCTGCGAAGCGCTTCACATCCTCAAAAATCGCGGCACGTTTCCATCCGATAGCGTGAGGTTGCTTCTCTTCGGCGAAGTGCGCGACCAGTCGCTACTGCAACAAATCCCCATCCCCTACACTCACCTGGGATATATCAGCGGGACGGAACGCCTGTCGCTCATTTATTCTGCCTCAAATGCCACGGTGTCCTCGTCCCTCTACGAAACTTTCGGGCAGACGCTCATCGAAGCGATGGCATGCGGCAGCCTGCCGGTATCGTTTGATGGGAGTGGGCAGACAGACATCATCACTCACCTCAAAACGGGCTATCTGGCCAGGCGCCTCTCTGCCGAAAGCCTGGCCGATGGCATCACCTGGGCGTTGAAGAGCGACATCCCCGCCGCGGTCTTGCGGGATGAGGTGACGGCGCGATACAGTGGGAGTGTTGTTGCCAAACGCTACGTTTCGCTCTACAACCATTTGCTGCAAAACGAGGCCGAAACCGACGTTTCGGCGCTGCCGACCAAATAATCAACAGTGTTAAAACACGTTTTTACGTGTTAAATTTGCTTTAAAAGCGGGAAAAGCCTACTTTTGCCCCCTACTGACGTTTTTCTTTTTAAATAAGGAGTTTTTACTGTCACGACCAACACCGTAACAAACAATCTAATTCTTTCACTCTCTAAAACCCCTATCGCTTATGTGGTTATGTAATTCCTCTGTGGGCAGGAAGGTGGTGATGTCGGTGACCGGCCTGGCGCTGGTGCTGTTCCTCACGTTCCATGCCTGCATGAACGTGGTGGCCATCTTTTCCGAGGAAGGCTACAACATGATTTGTGAATTCCTCGGCAGCAACTGGTACGCAGTGGCCGGCACAGCGGCATTGGGAGCACTGGTGGTGATCCACTTCGTGTTCGCCCTGATCCTGACGTTCCAGAACCGTAAGGCACGCGGCCAGAACCGCTATGCTGTGACCGACAAACCGGAAAAGGTGGAATGGGCCAGCCAGAATATGTTTGTGCTCGGCGTGATCATCTGCCTCGGTCTCTGTTTGCACCTGTACAACTTCTGGTGGAACATGATGGCTGCAGAATTGTTCCACATCCAAGGCCTGGCCCATTCGCCCGCCGACGGCTATGCCTGGATTGCGGAAGTGTTCAGTTGCCCAGTGTACTTCGTGCTCTACCTCGTCTGGTTCTGCGCCATCTGGTTCCACCTCACACACGGCATCTGGAGCGGTCTGCAGACGCTCGGCCTGAGCGGAAAGACCTGGTTCCCGCGTATCAAGTGCATCAGCCAAATTTGGAGCACACTCGTCATCCTGATGTTCGTGGCCGTGGCTGTATTCTTCTTCGTGAAAAGCCTCTGCTGTCCTGAAGCCGCATGTTATTCCCTTTAATTCCCGTACAATAACTATGGCAACACTTAATTCCCGCATTCCCGAAGGTCCTATTGCTGAAAAATGGACAAACTATAAGGCGCACCAGAAACTCGTAAACCCCAAGAACAAGCGTAAACTCGATGTCATCATCGTAGGTACAGGCCTGGCCGGCGCCAGCGCTGCTGCCAGCCTGGGCGAGATGGGGTTCCACGTGCTGAACTTCTGCATCCAGGACTCCCCGCGCCGCGCACACTCCATCGCTGCACAGGGTGGTATCAACGCTGCCAAGAACTATCAGAACGATGGCGACTCGGTCTATCGTCTGTTCTACGACACAGTGAAGGGTGGTGACTACCGCGCCCGCGAAGCCAACGTGTATCGTCTGGCCGAGGTCAGTGCCAACATCATCGATCAGTGCGTAGCACAGGGCGTACCTTTCGCCCGCGAATATGGTGGCATGCTCGCCAACCGCTCCTTCGGTGGTGCACAGGTGAGCCGCACCTTCTACGCCAAAGGTCAGACCGGTCAGCAACTTCTGCTTGGCGCCTACAGCAGCCTGATGTGCCAGGTGAACAAGGGCACCGTGGAACTCTTCACGCGCTATGAGATGCTCGACGTGGTGATCATTGACGGACGCGCCCGTGGCATCATCGCCCGCAACCTCGTCAGCGGTAAGTTGGAACGCTTCAGCGCAAACGCTGTGGTCATCGCCACCGGCGGCTACGGCAACACCTACTTCCTCTCCACCAACGCCATGGGTTGCAACTGCTCCGCTGCCATCGCCGCCTACCGGCGTGGCGCGCTCTTCGCCAACCCCTCGTATGTGCAGATCCACCCCACCTGTATCCCTGTGCACGGCGACAAGCAGTCGAAACTCACCCTCATGCCCGAGTCGCTCCGCAACGACGGACGTATCTGGGTGCCCAAGAAGTTGGAGGACGCCAAGAAACTACAAGCCGGCGAGATCCAGGGCAAGGACATCCCCGAAGAGGACCGCGACTACTACCTGGAGCGCCGCTACCCCGCCTTCGGCAACCTCGTACCCCGCGACGTGGCAAGCCGTGCCGCCAAGGAGCGCTGTGACAAAGGCTTCGGCGTGAACAACACCGGCCTGGCCGTATTCCTTGACTTCTCGCAAGCCATCAAGGACTTCGGACGCGATGAGATCGAGGCACGCTATGGCAACCTCTTCGACATGTACGAGGAAATCACCGACGAGAGCCCCTACGAGACACCCATGCAGATCTTCCCCGCCGTACACTACACGATGGGCGGCATTTGGGTGGACTATGAACTGATGACTACCATCAACGGTCTCTTCGCCATTGGCGTGTGTAACTTCTCCGACCACGGTGCAAACCGCCTCGGCGCAAGCGCGCTGATGCAAGGCCTGGCCGACGGATATTTCGTACTGCCCTACACCATCCAGAACTACCTGGCCGACCAAGCCATCTGGCCCAAGTTGCCCACCGACCTCCCCGAATTCGACGAGACCGAGAAAGCCGTGCAGGCACGTATCGACCGTCTCTTCGCCATCGGCGGCAAGCGCTCCGTAGACAGCATCCACAAGGAACTCGGCCACATCATGTGGGAGCATGTGGGCATGGGACGCACCAAGGAAGGTCTCGAAGAGGGCATCAAACTCATCGGCGAACTGCGCAAGGAGTTCTATGCCAACCTCTTCGTACCCGGCTCGCAGAACGGCGTGAACGTAGAACTCGAGAAAGCGCTGCGCCTTGAAGACTTCCTGCTCATGGGACAGCTCATCGCTAACGATGCCCTGCACCGCGAGGAAAGTTGTGGCGGACACTTCCGCGAAGAGCACCAAACCGAGGAGGGCGAGGCGAAACGCGACGACGAGAACTTCTTCTACGTAGGATGCTGGGAATACCAAGGCGAAGACGACAAGAAGCCCATCCTCTCCAAGGAACCGCTCAGCTACGAAATCATCAAAGTACAAACCCGTAACTACAAGAATTGACTAAAGGTTTTTAGGTTGTAAGGTTATAAGGTTTTAAGAGATGGGACCGCACAAGAACCTAACAGTTTGGCAGAAGAGCATGGACCTGGTAAGGAAAGTTTATCAGGCAACGACTCAGTATCCGAAGTCCGAAACCTACGGACTCGTCAGCCAGATGCGGCGCTGTGTGGTGTCAATCCCGTCAAATATAGCCGAAGGATACGGAAGGGGTTCCAACGCCGACCTTGTTCACTTCCTTTACATTGCCTTAGGTTCTTCAAATGAAATAGAAACCCAAATCATCATATCGAAAGATCTTTCATATATAGACGAAACAGAGGCAACACAGTTGGAAACACTGAACGACGAGGTGATGAAAATGCTCAACTTTCTTATCTTCAAGAGAACGCATCAAGTCCCCCAATTTAGTCAGTCCTAATAACCTCAAAACCTAATAACCTCAAAACCTTATATACTATGGCTAAGAATATTTCCTTTACAATTCGCTATTGGAAACAGAACGGTCCGAAGGACGCGGGTCACTTCGATGAACGCGAGATGCACGACATCCCCGACGACACCAGTTTCCTCGAGATGCTCGACATCCTCAACGAGCAACTTATTGAGGACGGGCAGGAGCCCTTCACTTTTGACCACGACTGCCGCGAAGGTATCTGCGGCATGTGCTCGCTCTATATCAACGGCACGCCGCACGGCAAGACTGAGCGCGGCGCCACCACCTGCCAACTCTACATGCGTCGCTTCAACGATGGCGACGTCATCACCGTGGAGCCCTGGCGCAGCGCAGCCTTCCCCGTGATCAAGGACTGCATGGTGGACCGCTCCGCCTTTGACAAGATCCAGGCAGCGGGCGGCTACACCACCATCCGCACCGGCCAGGCACAGGACGCCAACGCCATCCTCATCCCTAAGGAGGATGCCGACGAGGCCATGGACTGCGCCACCTGCATCGGGTGCGGCGCGTGCGTAGCAGCCTGCAAAAATGGTAGCGCCATGCTCTTCGTGAGCAGTAAGGTGTCGCAACTCGCCCTACTCCCCCAGGGTAAGCCCGAAGCGGCAAAGCGCGCCAAGGCCATGATTGCCAAGATGGACGAGCTCGGGTTCGGCAACTGCACCAACACCCGCGCCTGCGAAGCCGTATGCCCCAAGAACGAGAGCATCGCTAACATCGCACGCCTCAACCGCGAGTACCTCAAGGCGAAACTGGCGGACTAAGCGACAAGACCATCCACATGCGAAAGTGGCGGCCCCCATATCGGAGCCGCCACTTTTGTGGTTCAAGATGCAACACCCGCCTGTGGGTACGGGCTTGCTGAAAACGTTGGGGATAATTACGCGGGGATGGCTACAAGGAGCACTCCACCACAAACGGGCGCACCCTTGCATCGGGCGGTGAGGCAAGCAGGGCAAAAGCGGTGGTCAGGCCGTTTTTGTCACCTGCCGCAACGTGCAAATAGTCTGCGCCAAAACTTTCGCAAATCCCCTTCGCCGAAGCATCATGGCGAGCTGCAATCAGGTGGAAGGCGCGGCTCTCGGAAATACCTCGCACTCTCTCGAAAATACCACCGCCACTGTTTTGAAGAAGTAGGACGCGAAGGTTGCCACGCAGGTTGCTGTTCCAGAGCGCGTTGCTGTCGTAGAAGAAACTGAGGTCGCCGAGGATGCAAAACACGAGGCGGTCCGTTCCCATGCTGTGCCCTGCCGCCACACTGAGCGAGCCTTCTATGCCGTTCACCCCCCGGTTGCAATGCATGTGGGGCAAATTGTCGGCGAGAGTGTCCTGAAAAAGGCGCACGGCGCTGCTGTTGCCCAGGTGCCACACACTGCCCTTGCAACGAGCGGTCAGGGCGTGGAGTTTCTGCATAAACGGAGTGCGCGATGCCTCAACGCGTTTTGCCCTAAATGCAGGGAGGATCTCGGTGTACAGATGTCGCACAAGCGGTTTGGGTGGTAGTGTGGCCAATTGGTGCAGGGCCTGCTCCGGCGTGGTATGTACGATGGTGGCATGGTGGCCGAAGGTGTCGGGCGAAGCCGCGGCGTCGGGTTCTATACGCACCACAGGGGTGGAGCCATCGCTGAAGATCCAGTCGTAGCGCTTATCCACCGCCGTTCCGCCAAGGTGTACCACGATGTCAGGCTTATGCGGAAGTTCGGAAGCCGCACAACGAAACAGGTTGAGGATAGCCGTGTGGCCGCAACCTATAATCTCGCTGAGAATGGCGGCCTTGTGCTCACGCGCAATGCGTGCGAGCAATTCCGCGTGCGGGAAATCCATTTGCCCCACAAAAACAGCGGGCAGTTCGGCCTCAGCGATGCGTTTCATCACCGTTTCCGGAATGGGCGGGGCGCATTGCAACAAAGTCTCCACGGGTTGCGGCAAGTCAAACTGCGGCGAGGCATACACATGCAAGGGTTCGCTGAGCGGCACATTGATGTGTACGGGGGTGCCACCGCAGTGCCAGAGCGATGCGAGGGCTTCGTTGCAGGTCTTTGCAGCATTCGCGGCGTCCTGCTCCGCGAGCGTCCAGGTGCGGGCATAGGGTTGGAGCGCGCCGGGTTGCGGAAGCGTCTGCCCCCTGAGTTGTCCGATGTCCTCGGGTGGGCGGTCGGCAGAGATGATAAGGAGCGGGGCGTGCCGGTAGTAGGCTTCTGCCACTGCCGGCAGCGTATTCAGCAAGGCGGAGCCACTGGTGACGCAGACGGCAGCGGGTTGCCCCGTGGCAAGATAGAGCCCGATGGCCATAAAAGCCGCGCTGCGCTCGTCGGTGAGTGGAAAAACGCGCATCCTGTGGGCGAGCGAGAGTTCGTAGAAGTCATTGACCAGCGGCGCATTGCGTGAGCCCGGGCATACCACCACATTGGTCACACCATACGCCATCATCCTGGTGGCAAGTTGATTTACGGAAGGCTTTGTTGAGTACATCGTTACGACAGAGGCTGAAAGAGTGAGCGGTGAAGACGAGATGTGTTCCTGTGGATTTGTTGGGCAGAGTACTTCAACGCTACTTTGATAAAACTAGGTCCGTGTGACTTTAAAGTCACTCCCTGTGACTTTAAAGTCACACGGACCTAGTTTAAAATACAACGCAC
>JAFSWM010000014.1 GCA_017444485.1 Bacteroidaceae bacterium
CTCGGTGTGACTTTAAAGTCACACGGATGTAGTTTCGACGAAGTCCGATGTAGTTTGCTCCTTGTTGGGCAAACATGGTTTTGATTTCATGGTGCACTGCCCTGAAAGGGTGGCGGAAGGAAGCGTGGAGTTGGTTGTAATGTCTGTCGCCCCATCGGGGCTATTCTGCGCACACCATACTGCATAGTAGCCCTGTAATCGGCTTTGCCGCTTCGCTAGTCGAAGAAGGGGCGGCAGAACACTGGCAGGGGTGGAGCGAACAACGGGAGCGGAACCCCTGTGCGGCAATCGAGAACCATCCCTACTCCCCCACCCGCTTTGACGGCGTCCTCAGTTGAGGATATAAAAGAGGAGTTCGCGCAGCAGTTCGCCGTCGCGGGTATACGGATTGTCGATACCCTTTGAACGCGCGTCGGTGCGGCGTATGGCGGTGAGGATGCTCATCACCTTGCGGGCCTTATAGCGCTGCATGGCAGGGAGGATGTTGTTGCGCACCTGCCAGTCGCGCATACCGAGGTAGGCAGCCAGGCCGCGTTCCGAGCGGTCGGGGGCGTAGTAGGCCAGGAAGAGGTTTTGGAAGTAGCGAAACAGAGCCGGCAGCGTCTTCTGAATGGGGTTTGCCTTGGGGTTGCTGTCAAAATACTTTGCGATCTGAAAGGCTTTCTTGGCGTTCTTCATACCGAGCGCGTCCGTCAGTTCAAAAATATTGAACTCCTTGGAGACGCCGATGTGCCCCGCCACGAGTTCGGCGCTCACCTTGTTTTGTCCCTCCGGCAAGGCTATGGCCAACTTGTCGAGTTCGCCGGCCATGCGCGAGAGGTCCGCACCGATGTGTTCGGCCATCAGGTTGGCGGCGGCGGGTTCTATGGTGAGGTTCTTCGCTTTGAGGTACGATGTGATAAACGCCGGCAGTTTGTTCTCGTACACCTTCGCGCTCTCGTACACCACGCCCTGCTTCTTGATGAGTTGCACGGCCTTGGTGCGTCCGTCCGCCACCCCACCTCGGTAGGTGATGAGGAGCACGGTGGTGGGCTGTGGCTGTTTGAGATAGGTCTCGAGGCGTGCGAACTCCTGCAGGTTCTGCGCCTCCTTGAGCACCACCACCAGCCTGTCGCCCCCCATGGGGAAGCCGCGTGCCGTGGTGACGACGGTCTCCACGTCGGTCTCCGCGCCGAAGAGCGTGATCATGGCCCAGTCGCGTAGCCCCTCCGGCACCAGCGCGTCCACCAGTTCGGCCTCGAGGCGGTCGATGTAGTAGTTCTCCGTGCCCATGAGCAGATAGACGGGTTTGATGTTTCCGGCACGCACGTCGGCCATCACGCTCTCGGGCGTCACGGTGGGTGCTGCGGCTTTGCGGGTGTATGCGGCCATGTGGGAGGTGTGTTGTTTCAGCGTATCAGGTTGCAAAGATACGGCAAAAGGCACGCTGGATGAAAGGCGGAGGGAGATTTTTGGGAGAGGTGGCGCAGCCCCTGGGAGCGCGGGCGTCCCGCCCGCGAACAAACGTTTGCAATACCAGTAGCGCTGACGCGGGCGAGACGCCCGCGCTCCCAGGGGGGCTACGCGAGGGGGAGCGCCCAATGAATGAAATGAAAAAGAATAAATTTTAAGCGGGGGCACAAGGCCCCCTTTTATTCTGCGACGGGGCGGACAGACTGGCCGCCGTAGCGGTTGTACCAGAAGTACCAGTACGCGCTCCCGTAGTCGAAGTTGAGGTAGTTGGCGTCGTTGCTGTTGTCCGGATTGAGCGTGGACGACCAGTAGTCGCCGTTGCTCCCTCGGCGGTAGAGGTCGGACCCGTAGCGGCTGCCCGCCGCGGGCAGAAAGATACTGCTACCATTGGGGCCTGTAAACTTACCGCCTTCCACACTATTCATGCTTGTCCATTCGTATTTGCATTGTTCAACAAGTTCCTTGCACTGCTCCTGTGTGGGCATGTGCCACCGTCCGCCCCACTTCAAGTGCGCCACGTCGTCGGAGGGCTCCAGCGTGGTTTTCCCGTCGGAGTTGTTGTACTTGGTTGGATTGTCTTCGGTGCCGTATTGATAGGTATCCCAGGTATAATCGTTTTTCTCCGCGGTTTCTCCCCAGGCATAATAGCCGCCATAGTCTTGCGGTGCTTTCGCTCCCACGTTGCAGCAGGCCCACTTTGTGCCGCTGGGCAGGCCGAGGTCTATCAGGTGCGGGTGGTTGGAGTCGGGGCAGGAAAGATAAGAAGTAGTGGAAGCATCGGTGGCTGTGGCCTCAACATCGGTGGCTGTGGCCTCAACATCGCTACCTGCTTCTGATATTTGCACCACGGCTAACACAAGAATCGCCAGCACCGCCACACTCCCAACAATCCACCACTTCTTCTGCGACAAGGCAAAAGAGCGTTTCTTCTTGGCGGGCTTTACCGGTTTGGGCTGCGGCTTACTTTCTGGTTCCGTTGGATCAGGATCGGAGGAAACGAGACTGGGACTCGGGACGTCTTCTTTCTTCTCTGACAACACAGGCGTAGGCGCAGGTATCGGCTCGGGCTCTTCCCACATGCCCTCGAGCACCTTTTCGTCGGTTGGCGTAACTTCAAACACGTCCTTGTACCAATCCTCGTCGCCGTCTGAAACTGAGACGGCCTCGAGCACCTTGTCGGGCTCGGCACTTCCTGGCTGCAGCAGGGCGAGGGCCTCATCCACCGCGGCGGGGCGGTCGGCGGAGGAGTACGACATCATGCGAAGCACGGCCTGCCGCACCCCTGCGCTCACCGAGAGGGGGAAGACAAAGGCGGCCTCCTTCTTCATCAACACGTCCATCGGCTCGGGCGGTCGCTGCGCCACGAGCAGGTTGTAGAGCGTGGCTCCCACGGCATAGATATCTGCGCGGGGGTCGATGTACTTCAGTGTGCCGCTCACCTGCTCTGGCGGCGCGAAGCCGCGGGTGTAGGCCATCGGGGTGGTGGAAAGGTTGCCCTGCGGCTGCTCCACCTTGCTGGCCCCGAAGTCGATGAGCACGGCCTGCCCGGAAGAATTGAGCATGATGTTGCCCGGCTTCACATCGAGGTGGAGCATGCGGTTGGCATGGACAACACGCAGAGCCTCGAGCACCTGAACGGTATATCTCACCGCCTCGGCCTCGGGCAGCGCACCGCGCTCACGCAACAGTCCGGAAAGGGAGCGGCTGCCCACGAAGTCCATCACGTAGTAACTCGTGTTGTTCTCGTCGTAGATAATGTCCGTCACGCGGACGATGCCCGGGTGATTGAGGGTATAGATACGCTGGGCCTCGCGGATGAACTTTGCGCGGAACTTGCGCATATCCTCGAGTTTAGTGCTGTTGCTCACCACCACGCTGGAGGTACCCGGGAGGCGGTGCATGTGGTCGCGCACAAAGAACTCCTTGATGACCAGGCGCGGGCCATGCTCGCCAAACTTGGTGTTGCGGGCCAGGTAGGTCTTCCCGAAGCCACCGCCGCCGATATATTCCAGGATGAGGTACTGCCGCTCTGCACCGAGGCGGGTGCCGGGCTTGAGGTTTGAGGAATCGTGGGGGGCAGGCATAACGTCAAGAGATTAAGAGCGGAAAGAGTAAAAAGGAGAATGGAGACAAGCGGGCGTCAGTCCCACTTCTCCAGGAGGATGGTTTCGAGACGGTCGGGCGTGACGGCGCGGGTGAGTTGTCCGCCCTCTGCCACGCTGATGCCGCCGGTCTCCTCGCTGACGATGATGGCGAGAGCATCGCTCTTCTCCGTGATGCCCACGCCGCTGCGGTGGCGCAGGCCGAAGTTCTTGGGCAGGTTGGGGTCGTGGCTCACGGGGAGGATGCAGCCGGCGGCCCAGAGGCGGTGGCGGCTGATGATCAGGGCACCGTCGTGGAGCGGGCTGTTCTTGAAGAAAAGATTTTCAAGCAGGCGGCTGCTGATGGCAGCATCGATAATCTCGCCGGTGCGGGCCTCGTCCTTCAGGCCCACCTCGCGCTCGATGACGATGAGCGCACCGACCTTCTGCTTGGACATGGAGGTGCAGGCCAGCACGAGGGGCATGATGTCGTCGTTGCGCTTCTCTTGCTCCTCGCGGTCGCGGAACAGGGCGAAGAAGCAGTTGAAGCCGCGGTGCGTGCCAATGTTGGTAAAGAAATGGCGTATCTCTTCCTGGAACAATACGACGAGGGCAATGACGCCGATGTTCACCAACTGGTCCATGATGCCGCCTAGCAGGCGCATGTTCAGCACCCGCGACACGACAATCCACACCAGCAAGAAGATGATGATGCCATTGAACACGCCCGCGGCGCGGGTGGACTTCATCAGGCTGTAGAGGTAGTAGAGCAGCAGGGCGAGGCCTAAGATATCGAGTGCGTCTTTGAAGCCGAAGGAGAGCATAGGGAGGGAAATTGAAAAAGAAGAGTTGTTGCCTTCGCCGCGAGCGCCGCATGAGCCATGCGGGCGGCGGACGGGCTAATTGCCAGCGGCGGTGGTGTTCAAGTTCAAGGAGGATTGTGCGATTCTCTGAAAGAGGGTGACGGTCTGCACGGCCTCGCGCACGTCGTGCACACGGAGGATGTGTGCGCCGGCTTGAAGGGCTAAGGCATGGAGCGCGGTGGTGGCGGGCAGGGCCTGCTCGGGGGTGATACCCAGGGGCTGCCACACCATGCGCTTGCGTGACACGCCCACCAGCAGCGGGCGTTCCAAACGCCGGAACTCGCTCAGGGCGGCAAAGAGGCGGTAGTTGTCGTTGAGCGACTTGCTGAAGCCAAAACCAGGGTCGAGCACCACATCGCAGACGCCCAGGGCCTGCAACTCGGCGAGCCGCTCGGCCAACTCTCGGAACACCTCGGTGGCACAGTCCGCATACTGCGGCACGTCGTGCATGGTGGCGGGCGTGCCGCGCAGGTGCATTAATATATAAGGTACGCGCAGGGCGGCGATGGTGCAAAACATGCGGCTATCGAACAGCCCGCCGCCGATGTCGTTTATGATGTCTGCCCCAAACTCCTCCACGCAGGCCTTGGCCACGTCTGCACGAAAGGTGTCCACGCTCACCACGGCCTCGGGCCATTCGCGGCGCACCACCTTCAGGGCTGCCCCGAGGCGGCGGCGCTCCTCTTGCTCCGTGACAGGGTCGGCACCCGGGCGCGTACTGTAGGCACCCACGTCGATGATGTCAGCACCCTCGGTGCGCAACTGCTCCGTGCGTGCGGCAATCTCGGCCTCGGTCTGTGCGCGGCTCGTGGAATAGAACGAGTCGGGCGTGGCATTGAGGATACCCATCACGCGGGGCGTATCGAGCATGAACAGGCGGCCCTTGATGTTGAGCGAGAAGGCGGTCCTTTCCATCACTGACGCATGGCTTTTGGCTGCAAAGTTAATCATTCCCGCCAAAACCAGGCGCGCAACGCCTTTTTTGGCTAATTTTGCGGGAACGAAACGCAACCTGTATGAACTACTCCACACTCGAAACGCTCTACACGCTCTTCCTGCAACATCCCCAAGTATGCACCGACACACGCGCCATCGTGCCGGGAAGCATCTACTTCGCCCTGAAAGGCGCAAACTTCGACGGCAACCGCTTTGCCTCCGACGCTTTGGCAGCAGGCTGTGCGGCAGCCGTGTCGGACAACGAGGAGATTGCCACACAGGACAGCCGCATCCACCTCGTGTCAGACGTGCTGACGACCTTGCAGCAACTGGCAACACACCACCGCCGCAGGCTCGGCCTGCCGGTGATAGAGATTACCGGCACGAACGGCAAGACCACCACCAAGGAACTCTGCGCCGCCGTGTTGGGACGGAAGTACCGCGTGCTCTATACCGAAGGCAACCTGAACAACCACATCGGCGTGCCGCGCACATTGCTGCGGCTCAATGCTGAACACGAGATTGCCGTCATTGAAACCGGCGCGAACCACCCTGGTGAGATCCGCGACCTGGCGGCCATCGTGCAGCCCGACGCCGGACTGATCACCAACGTGGGCATGGCCCACATCGAGGGCTTCGGGTCGTTTGAAGGCGTGGTCAGCACCAAATGTGAACTCTATGCGCAACTGCGCAAGACGGACGGTGAGGCGTTTCTCCGTCTCGACGACGAAATCCTGCGCCAACGTGCCGAGGGGATGAGGCAACACACCTACGGCAGTCCGCAAAGCGGCGCAAACGTACAAGGTGAGGCCGTCGCGGGCGAGGCCTTCCTACGCCTGCGGTGGCGCGTCGGCCAAGGGCCGTGGCACGACACCCCGCTGCAACTCATCGGTGGCTACAACGCTCCGAATGCCCTGGCCGCCATAGCCGTGGGCGTGCGCTACGGCGTGCCTGAGGCCGACATTGAAGAGGCCCTCGCTGCCTACAAGCCCACCAACAACCGCAGCGAACTGCGACGGACGGACAGCAACCTGCTGATCGTAGACGCCTACAACGCCAACCCCACCTCTATGGCTGCCGCGCTGAACAACTTCGCCACCCTACCCCATCCCCATAAGCGCGTGATACTGGGCGAGATGCGCGAACTCGGCGAGGCCACGGCACAGGCACACTCCGACGTGTTGGAACGGCTCGCCACGATGGACTTGGAGAGCATATGGCTCGTAGGCGATGCCTTCCGCAGCAGTTGCGCTGCCGCGGGCGAGACGCCTGCGCTCCCAGGGGGTCTGCGCACCTTCGGCAGCGTGGAGGGAGTACGCACGGCCCTCGCCGAGGACAAGCCCAAGGACGCCCTGATACTCATCAAGGGGAGCAACAGCACCCGCCTCTTCACGCTCCCCGAACTGCTGTGAGCGTGCTGCCAAAATGACGCACGGCGGGGAGGTTTTGCTGACAAATAGTCAGACCTGCACAAGAAGAATCGGCTGGCACGAGGTTTGCGCTAAAGTGGGCGTAAGCGCTTATTCATAGAGGCGCAGCGAACAAACCACATTAGCAAACCTTATAAAAAACCACACAACTATGACAACGCTCAGCAGAAACTATCCCACAAACTGGCTTCCCAGCATCTTCGACGACTTTTTCGACACCGCCATGCCGCGCCGCAGCGCCGCAACTGCTCCCGCCATCAATGTGATTGAGGCCGAAAAGGAGTACCGCGTAGAAGTGGCCGCACCAGGGATGAACAAGGACGACTTCCACATCCACCTCAACGAGGACGGCAACCTGGTCATCCAGTTAGAGAAGAAAGAAGAGAAGAAGGAAGAACAGGAAAAGCCGCGCTACCTGCGCCGCGAGTTCTCCTACACCAAGTTCCAGCAGACGCTGCTCCTGCCGGACGACATCGAGAAGGAAAAGATTGGTGCCCGCGTAGCCGACGGCGTACTCACCGTGACGCTGCCGAAGTTGCAGCCCGTCGAGAAGGCCCCGCTCAAACGCCACATCGAAGTGCTCTAAGCACCCGCCTCACATCCCTGCATACAAAAACCGTTGGCACAAGTCGCGCCAACGGTTTTTGTATGCAGGGATTTGTGGGAGGCCATTACATGCTCACACCCATGTTGCCGCCGGTGGTGGAGTTGGCGGGATTCTCGGTGCTACCGTCGGTGTTCTCGATGGTGCGCTTCACAGAGCGAGTGGTGAGGCCCATCTTGCCGAGTTTGAGGCTGACGTTGAGCGAGATGTTGGCCACGGGGATGCGCAGCGACATGCGGTTCGTGAAGTCGGGCCCCGAGGTGTGGTTCCTGAAATGGAACGACGTGCCGCGCAGGGGCATGAAGCCGCTCACGCCCACGGTGAGCATATCGTCCTTGAGGAACGAGCGCCCCAAACTGCCCATCACGCCGCCGAAGCCCGTACCCGTGCCTTGGAGTTGTATGGTGCGCGACATGGTGAACAAGTTGGCGGAGAGTTTAAGTTTCCACCAAAGCGTCTGTTGCAGGCCGAGCATCAGGTTGCACTGCCAGCCGTGGTTGCCGGCATCGAGCGCATGGCTGCGGTAGCGCACATAGGCCGCGCCGCCGTTGAGGATGATGCTGGTGTTCATGCTGGGGCGCAGGTTGAGGAAGAAGTTGACACCCGTGTTCAGGTGAGAGCCAAGGTTGCCGTAGGTGGTGTTGAGCACGTCGTCCTTATAGAAACTGTACTCCTCGATGCTGTTGTTGGTGAAACTGGCCTCGGCCTGTGCCCTGACGATGAAGACAGGAGAGAAGAGGCTATACACCAGTCCGAAGGCATTGGTCTTCTCCGCGTCGAGGTCGGGATTACCATAGGAGATGCTGGTGGGGTCGGTCTGATCGACATAGGGATTGAGCGCGGAGATGAAGGGCCGCGTGATGCTCATATTATAGGTAAGCCCGAGGCTACTCGTGGGTGCGATCTGGTAACTGAGTGTGGCCGAGGGCACCAGGTTGCCATAGTCAAGCGAGAAGTTGTTTGCGGGCTTGTTGGCATAGCGCACGCGTTGCCAGGTATGCTCGTAGCGCGCGCCAGCCTTGAGTTTGAACTTACCCGCCGTGCCTTCGTACTCGGCATAGGCCGCTCCGATGTCATTGTAGTGCTTATAGAGCATGGACAGGTCGGGTTGCGTGATAAAGGTTTCTCCGTCGAGGTAGGCCATCTCGGCATCGCTGCTGTTGATACGGCCAATGAACTTCGCCCCTACGCTGAGCGTATGCCCCACTGCAAGCGGCGTGGTGAAGTCGGCCTGCGCCGTGTGCTCAGTGGTGTAAGCGTCGTCGTCGCTGAAGCGGCTGGGCAAGGCGGTCAGCCCCGTGAAGTTGTCGAAGTAGGAATGCTGCTTCTGTCTGAGCGGCGTGTGGTTGAACTGATAGGAAAGCGTGAGGAAGCGTTCCTTGCTGCCGGCAAAGCCCCGCTGATAGTCAAGGTTGGCAGAGAGGTTGGTGTAGCGCATACGCTGGCGCGTGCGCTGCGTATAGGAAGAGAGCGTGGTGCCGTCGAGATCTGTGGATGTCGTACCGAAAGCATCGTTGTGCTGACTGAAGGACATGATGTTTGCTCCCGCCGTGATGAGACGCAGGGTGTCGATCTGATAGGACAGGCTCAGGCTGCCGCGCGCCATGTTGTTCTGTACGTCGTTGGTGTTGCGAAGCAGTGTGGCGATGTCGCCGACGTCGGTATGCTGAATGCGGTCAAAGTCGAAATGGCTGGTTCCGCCCTCCATGCGATTGAAGCCACCATTGGCGCTGAGTGTGAAGCCCCCGCGTTGCCAGATGAAGTTGGCCGAGGCACCCTCGCCCCTGTTGCCCACCCTCGCATCGAGGTTCAGGCTGTAGCCGTCAAGGCTCTGCTGTTGTCCGCCGCCTGCGCCACCCGAGGCCATGATGGTTTTGATGTTGATGATGCCACCCGTACCCTCGGCGTCGTAGCGTGCGCCGGGGTTGGTGATGACCTCTATCTCCGTGGCATACGAGGCGGGCATGCTCTTCATGATGAGCGCGGCGTTCTGTCCGTTGAACATGGGTTGCGGCTTTCCGTCCACATAAATCTTGAAATTGCTCTGCCCAGCCACTTGAATGTTGTCGTTGCCGTCCACGGTGACCAGGGGTACTTTGCGCAACATGTCGAGGAGGTTGGCAGACCGCGTGTCGGGGTCGGCCTGGAGGTCATAGCCCACCTTGTCGGGTTCCATGTGTACGATGGGGCGCGCTGCGGTCACCGTGGCCTCATCGATGGCCGTGGCCGCGGGCTGCATCACGATGTCAGCAAGCACTATCGGCGAGCCAGCAAGCGTAAGGGTGCGTTCTGCCGGTTGCATACCGATGACGGCGACTACCAAGCGCGCCTCACCGGTCTTGGTGGTCTGTAGGCTGAAGTCGCCCTTGTCGGAGGCTATTGCTGTGACGGCGGCCTCGCGGGCTGACGATGGCACAAAGAGCCTCACCGTGGCATAAGGCACCGGCTGCCCATCGGTGGCGTCCTTCACATGGCCGGTCACTGTAGTTTGCGCAGAGGCAGCAAGTGCCAGGAGCAGGGCTGCAAGGGTTGAGAGGATTGTTTTCATAAAGATTAGAGATTCATTGCTGTGTGGTTTCTACTGAAAAAATCTGTTCGGGAGTGAGCCCGTATTTACGCATGTCGCTAAGAAAGGCAGGTACGGTCTCGGCAAGGAACTTGGCACGGCGGCGTGAGCGGACGGCCTCGGCTGCTCCCTTGGTGACGAAGTAGCCCATGCCGCGCTGCTGATGGATGAGGTCTTCCTGAGCTAAGGTCTCAAAGGCGCGGGCCACGGTGTTCACGTTCACCTGAAGCATGGCGGCATATTCGCGCACGCCAGGCACACGCTCCCCCTCAGCATACTGGCCGGCCAGCACCTCGTCCTCCAGGCGCTCGGCGATCTGGCGGTAAATGGGTTTGGTTTCGGCGAAAGTCATAGGTTCATGAATTTGTGGTTTATCACTTGCATGCGGCGGAACACCCGTACAGCAAGAACATAGAAGACGATGCTCAGCACCACCATCACGCCCGAGAAGACATACATATATAGCAGTGCTTTCTCTTCATCGAGGTTCTCAATGAAGCGCCCCATCGACTCTACCCCCATCGTCACCATCAAGATGCTTACCACACTGGTGAACACCCAAATGATACCTGTGGTGACCAACCATGGGAAGCGGGGGAAGAGAGAACTTCCCAAGATGTACGTGCTGTGGCTGAACAACAGGTTGGAGAGATACATCACAATGAGGGCCGTTATCATTTGGAAGTTGGTCGGGTCTATGTTTTGGGTATCGCGATACATTTCCATGAAGTTGCGCAGCAACTCTCCCATATTTGTCCAGAGCCAGGTGATCATCAGTCCTGGGCTATTCGGGCCTATGGCAGGCTGCACGACATAGCGCAAGAGGTCGGCGGCGCAAAAGGCTGTGAGCACCATCAGGAACCAGAAGGGCACGGCATAAAGCCATCGGGCCAAAAGTTTCTCGGTGCGCGACGCCGGCAAAGCAAGGAAGGTGATGCGACGCTGCTTGGTGGTCATGTTGTTGAGGAAGAGCGACGCACTAAACGTGAAATAGAACGACACGATGACGAGCAACAAAACGGCACAAACGGTGTGTTGCGTCTGCACCCGATCCTCCCACTTCTCTACGGGTCCAGGAAACTCGCGCTGCCAGCCTTGGACGGTCTTGGTATCATAAACGCCGTCTTCGTCTGCTGTTTCAATGGTTATCTCGGCTGGCGTATACAGTGCTTTCTCCTCATCGCTGAGCGTCTGATACGTTTCGTCAGTGATTTCTTCCACTTGTGGCATCCCCGAAACCTTGTCGCCTTCGGTGATGACGCAGGCGTGAGGCAGCAATATGGCGAAGAAGAAGAGGGTGAGCATGATGAGCCAATGGCGAATGTTGTAGCGCAGGTTGGTATAGAAGTCCCACTTCATCGTCTGCAAGAAGCGGCTGAAAACAAAAGATTTCATAGGAGTTATAGGGTGTTTGAGGTTGAACGGTCTTGGACTGCAGGATTGTTGGCAATGGTTCCGGCGGGCGAGAGGGCGTGCTGCAACGCACCGCTACTCACGGCGTTGAACAGGAGTTCCAGGTTCACCATTGTGGCATCGCCGCCACCATTCCCACGCGCGATTACATAGTTACCTTGCAGCGAGGGCTCGGTATAGAGCACGTCAGCGTCTTGTATGGGTCCTGATGGCCTTATCTCGAAACGCAAGTCGCGCCCCAGGGTTTCAAGGCTGCTATTGAGCAATACGCTCTGCTGGCTGATCATCACCACGTGGTCGATGAGCGTCTCCACATCGCGCACCTGGTGCGTGCTGACTATCACGGTGCGACCCGCGTTCATATTGCCAGCCACCACGCGGCGGAACTGCGCCTTGGAGGGGATGTCCAGGCCGTTGGTCGGCTCGTCCATAAAGAGATACTTCGTTCCCGCGGCCAACGCGAACGAGATGATGACCTTCTTCTTCTGCCCCATGGAAAGCCTTCCCAAACGTATCTTCTCGGGCAGTTCAAACTCGCTGAGGTTTCTGTCCAGCATCTCGTGCGAGAAGTTGGGATAGAAGGGCGCATTGATCTTCACGTAACTGGCTAGGTTGATGTCGGGAAGGTCGTATTCCTCCGGAACGAGCATCATGTCGCTGAGCATTTGAGGGTTGCGGTCGGAGGCTATGAAGCCATCCACCTGCACCGTGCCGCTGCTCGGGCGCAACAGGCCGTTAAGCAAATAGAGCAGCGTGCTCTTGCCCGTGCCGTTCTTGCCGAGGAGGCCGTAAACCTTGCCTTCGGGCAACTGCAGGCTGAATTGGTCGAACACTGGCCACGCCTTGACGTAGCCGAAATGAAGATTGCGAATGTCAATCATTGTTGAGGTTTGAGATTTTGAGGTTGCTCGGTTGTTCGGTATTGAGGCCCTTATAACCTTATGACCTCACAACCTTAGAACCTTGTTGTTTGTGGTTTTTGCAGCCACTCCGTATATATATACACGCGCGACGAAGCGGCTTTTTGGTGTTATAGTTCGCTATGACACCGCAAAAGTATGTCGCTGTGGCTTATTCGCCAAACATTTCGCGGACTTTTTGCTCAGAAAATGCGTCTTTTCGTCTCGGCGGTAGAGATTTGCAAAGGATGAAAGGCGTATGAAGCGCGTTTGTGGCGATAAGTGTAACAAACATAAGTGCGCGGGCGGCGCGATCCTCAAGGTGGGATTGCGCCGCCCGCAGCGTGCGTATGAACGGAACGACAATACTATCTCCGCACGGGAAATCCCTCGAGGTGAAGATAGTCCTTGAGCGCGGGGACAGCGATCTCGCCGAAATGAAAGACGCTGGCAGCAAGCGCTGCGTCGGCCTTGCCCAGCAAGAAAGCGTCGCGAAAATGCTCTGGTGCGCCGGCCCCGCCGCTGGCAATGATGGGGATAGGGAGGATGTCGTGAAGGCGCGAGAGTGCTTCGTTAGCAAATCCTTGTTTCACACCATCGTGGTCCATACTGGTGAAAAGAATTTCGCCAGCTCCGCGGTCGGCAGCCTCGCGTGCCCAATCAAATAGGTTATGTTGTGTCGGCACGCGTCCGCCTGCCAGATAGCAACGCCACTTTCCGTCAGCCTCCTGCTTGGCATCGATGGCCACGACACAGACCTGCGAGCCGAAGCGTCCGGTGATTTCGTCAATCAGTTCGGGACGGCGGAGCGCGGCGCTATTGATGCTGACCTTGTCGGCCCCTGCCTCAAGCATACGTTCCACGTCGGCCAGTTCCCCGATGCCTCCACCCACAGTGAAGGGGATGGAGAGTTCGGCAGCGGCGCGGCTCACCATGTCTGTAAACGTCTTGCGCCCCTCGTGTGTGGCGGTGATGTCGAGGAACACCAATTCGTCGGCACCCTGTGCACTGTAGGCTTTGCCCAGTTCTACGGGGTCGCCTGCTGCGCGCAGGTTCACGAAGTTGGTTCCTTTCACGGTCTGCCCGTCTTTCACGTCGAGGCAGGGGATGATGCGTTTGGCAAGCATAAGTTTTTAGGTTATGAGGTTGTGAGGTTTTTAGGTCGTGAGGGCCTTAATACCTCATAACCTTAAAACCTTAGAACCTTAAAGAAAGCGTTCGGCGACTTCCTTTAGGTTAATCTTGCCCTCGTAGATGGCCTTCCCGAAAACGGCTTCGGGGACTCCGGCTGCATCAAGGGCTTCGAGGTCGGCCATGCTCCCTACACCGCCGCTGGCAATGAGAGTGAGTTCGGGGAAATGGTCGAGCAGGCTGCGATAGAGCGCGGTGGCAGGGCCTTGCAGCATACCGTCGCGGCTGATATCGGTGCATAGCACACGGCGGAAGCCGCGATCGTAGTAGCGACTAATGAAATCCGTGAGGCTCACGCCGCTCTCCTGCTCCCAGCCACTGATGCGCACGGTGCCGTCAAGCGCATCGGCACCGATGATGATGCGGTCGGTGCCGTACGTGGCGGCCCATTCGTCCACCTTGTGTGGCTGCTTCACGGCTACGCTGCCGAGCGTGACCATTTGTGCCCCACTTTCAAACACTGCATGCAGGTCGTCATGGGTCTTCACTCCGCCGCCGAAATCCACTATCAGGTCTGTGGCAGAGGTGATGCGTTCCAACACGCACAAATTCACCACACGTCCGGCACGCGCCCCGTCCAAATCCACAAGATGCAAGCGGCGGAAACCCAGGTCTTCGAACTCGCGGGCCACCTCTGCGGGGTCATCGCGGTAGGTAGTCTTGGTGGCATAGTCGCCTTTGGTCAGGCGCACACACTTGCTTTCAATCACATCAATGGCGGGGATGGGGAGCATGTTGGTGAAGGGGATAAAAGAGAATACTGCGGGGAGGCTCATTGCCTCGGGCTGCAAAGTTACAACCTCCGAAACCAAAACGCACCGCTTCACGGCTGCCTTTTGCCCCTCGGGGCAAAAAATGGGCGGTGCTGGGGTCGCCGTTAATAATTCTTAGTACTTTTGCAACTGTTATGGGAGTTTTTGCGGACTACATCAGCACGTTCCAACTCGTCATCAAGGGTCTGCTCATCGGTATTATTTGTTCTGCGCCGATGGGGCCCGTGGGCATTCTGTGCATCCGCCGCACGTTGCAGAAGGGGCGCGACTACGGCCTGGCAACGGGGGCGGGAGCGGCACTGAGCGACTTGTTCTATGCCCTCGTGACGGGTGCAGGAATGCTGCCGCTGATGATGGAGTTCATTGACAACGAGCACAACCTCTTTTATCTGAAGATTGTGGGTGCATTGATGCTCTTTGCCTTCGGCGTGTGGATGTGGCGCACCGACCCGAGGAAAGGCTACCGCCCGTCTAAGTCCGACACCAAGGGCACGCTACTCAGCAACGCTATCTCCGCCTTTGGGCTGACCATCTCCAACCCGCTGATCATCTTCCTCTTCATTGCCCTCTTCAATATGTTCACGTTTGTCATCCCAGGCAACTGGTATGGCACGGCACTGGGCTACACGAGCATTGTGGGCGGTGCGATGCTATGGTGGTACGGTCTGACCTACGTCATCACAAAAATGAAGCGCGCCTTTGACCTGCACGGCATCCTCATCCTGAACCGTACCATTGGCACCATCGTGCTCACCGTGGCAGTTCTTTACGCCGCCATGACCATTTTCCATTTTAGTTTTACGAACTAAAAACTTGTTGAGGTTATGAGGTTTAAGGACCTCACGACCTTAAAACCTTAAGAACCTCACAACCTCAAAGAATATGAACATCCTCGTCACCGGCGCAAACGGGCAACTCGGCAGCGAACTCCGGCTGCTCGCCCCTGAGCATCCGGCACACACTTTCCACTTCACCGACGTGGAAGAACTTGACATCACCGATGCCGAGGCCGTGCGCCAGTTCGTTAAAGACAACGCGATAGAAGCCCTTATCAACTGCGCCGCCTTCACGGCCGTGGACAAGGCCGAGAGCCAACCAGACCTCTGCCGCAGGCTCAATGCGGAAGCCCCGCGCCTGCTGGCAGGAGCGATGCAAGCGGTGGGCGGGTATATGATACACGTTTCCACCGACTATGTGTTCGACGGCACGGCACACACTCCCTATTCCGAGGAAGCCCCTACCTGCCCTGCCTCCGTGTACGGGCACACCAAACTGGCGGGTGAGCAGGCCGTCGTGCAGGCCTGCCCCGCGAGCGTCATCGTGCGCACCGCGTGGCTCTATTCCCCCTTCGGCAACAACTTCGTCAAGACCATGCTCCGTCTGGGCCACGAGCGCGCAGACTTGGGAGTCATCGCTGATCAAATCGGCACACCCACCTATGCTGCCGACCTCGCCGCGGCCTTACTCACCATCGTGGAGAAAGGCCCTGTGGCGGGCATCTACCATTTCACTGACGAGGGGGCATGCTCCTGGTACGACTTCACCTGCGAGATCCATCGCCAGGCTGGTATCACCAGTTGCCACGTCCGCCCACTTCACACCGAGGAATACCCTACCCCTGCCGCCCGTCCGCACTACAGCGTGCTTGACAAGACGAAGATCAAGCAGACCTACGGCATTAGCATCCCTTGGTGGCCCGAGAGTCTCAGCAAATGTATCAAGAGGCTCGGCGAAATATAACAGAGCCACCACTCACCACTGGCTTCCTGCAGCAGGATATCAACATCCTGCTGCCAAGCCCTCACCCACTCCGTATTTATATATATCGATGAACAAGGAAATAGAAAGACGGCGCACCTTCGCCATCATCTCCCACCCCGACGCGGGAAAGACCACGCTGACCGAGAAACTGTTGCTTTTCGGCGGGCAGATCCAGGTGGCGGGTGCCGTGAAGAGCAACAAGATACGCAAGACGGCCACCTCCGACTGGATGGACATTGAGAAGCAACGTGGCATCAGCGTGACGACCTCCGTGATGGAGTTTGACTACGAGGGCTACAAGGTGAACATCCTTGACACCCCTGGCCACCAAGACTTCGCTGAAGACACGTTCCGCACGCTGACCGCAGTGGATTCGGCCATCATCGTGGTGGATGGCGCGAAAGGCGTGGAGGCGCAGACGCGCAAACTGATGACCGTGTGCCGCATGCGCAAGACTCCCGTCATCATCTTCATCAACAAGATGGACCGCGAGGGACGCGATCCTTTCGACCTGCTCGACGAACTGGAGCAGGAACTGCAAATCGGCGTGCGCCCGCTCTCCTGGCCCATCAACCAAGGCCAACGCTTCAAGGGCGTGTACAACATCTATGAGGACAGCCTCGACCTATACCAGCCCGACAAGCAACGCGTGACAGAAAAGGTGCGCATCGACATCAGCAGTCAGGAACTGGAACAAAGCGTGGGCGAGGCCGATGCTGCCAAGCTGCGTGAAGACCTGGACCTCGTGGGAGGGGTGTACGACGAGTTCTGTGTGGCCGACTATCTGGAGGCCCGCACCGCGCCCGTCTTCTTTGGTTCAGCGCTCAACAACTTCGGTGTGAAGGAACTGCTGGACTGCTTCGTGAAGATAGCCCCCTATCCGCGCCCCGTCAAGGCCGAGGAGCGCGACGTGCAGCCCGATGAGCCGAAGTTCACAGGCCTCATCTTCAAAATCACGGCCAACATCGACCCCAACCACCGCTCCTGCATCGCCTTCTGCAAGGTATGCTCCGGCAAGTTTGTGCGCAACGCGCCCTATCTGCACGTGCGCCACGGCAAGACGGTGCGTTTCTCCTCCCCTACGCAGTTCATGGCGCAGCGCAAGGAGACCATCGACGAGGCCTGGCCAGGCGACATCGTGGGACTGCCCGACACTGGCGGACAGTTCAAGATCGGCGACACACTCACCGAGGGCGAGCGACTCCATTTTAGGGGCCTACCCTCCTTCTCGCCCGAGATGTTCAAGTACATCGAGAACGCCGACCCCATGAAAGCCAAGCAACTTGAGAAAGGCATCGCCCAACTGATGGACGAGGGCGTGGCGCAACTCTTCGTCAACCAGTTCAACGGACGCAAGGTGATCGGCACCGTGGGGCAACTGCAGTTCGAGGTGATCCAATACCGTCTGGAACACGAATACGGCGCAAAGTGTCGCTGGGAGCCCGTGTCGCTCCACAAGGCCTGCTGGATAGAGAGCGACGACGCGGAGGCCCTGGAGCATTTCAAAAAGCGCAAGTACCAGTACATGGCGCGCGACACCGAGGGGCGCGACGTATTCCTGGCCGACTCGGGCTATGTGCTGCAAATGGCGCAGCAAGACTTCCCCGCCATCCGTTTCCATTTCACCAGCGAGTTCTGAGCCCCGTCCGCCAACGAATTCGCAACGTTCGTTCACGCAGAAGCGCAAAGGTTTTCGGAAAGACCTTTGCGCTTCTGCGTATCTGTGTATGCCAGTACGGGGCGAGGCACCCTCACTCCTTCATCACCCGAAAGTGTCCGCGATGGTCGAGCAACAAGGTTCGCCCACCGCGTTTGAGGGATAGTTCGAAGCCGTTTGGCGTGGCATATACTCCCACTTCGGCCTCCTTCTGAGGTGTCAGCCCCGCGGCCAGGGTGAGGGAGTTGTCGCGCCTGATGAGCCGCCAGTCCTCGTCGGTCAGCCCAAAGCCCTCAATCGAGCCGATATAGCGGCTGTGTTCCTGCCAATGGTCCTGCTGGGCGTAGAACAACATCCACAAGAAGCGGTAGTCGTCCTCAAGGTAAGGCTGCAGTGGCTCTTGCGGACTGCGGGATTGCGCAGGATCGCCCGCCAGATACACATACGCCCAGCGCTCGGGCATGTGTATGTTTACCAGCCCCGTAGGCGCCCATACCCAGTTCTCTGCTGGCCCGCCGTCTCTCAGCCATTCCACGCGCGAGAAGTTCATGCGCCAGAGTTTTCCTTGCTTCAGTGCGTCGTCGAAATCCACCGCGAGTGCACGGTGCGGCACGGCCATTTCCAGCGTCCAGCACGAGTCGTGCGCGGTGCTGTCGTTGAGCGTGCCATATACCTTCACCGCACTCTGCAAGCCTGGGCAGTCCCACGCGGAGAAGAAATGCCCGCCGCTGCGGTAGGGATGGGACATTTGCAGGTCGAGCAATGTGCCGAGCGCGTTGATTTCAATCTCAAAATAGTTCACCCCGTCGCCATCGGGATCGAAAAACACCTCGAAATCGTTCTCGTGCCACACGATGTCGTCGCGCCTGCTGAGCGTAGCGCGGATGTAGGGCTCGTCAAGGCGCGCACACACATAGAAATTGTCGTTGTCCCAAAGCATGCGTATCTCTGTGGTAAACACGGGGAGCGGCCAGCCTTCGCCCCTGATGTCGTGCAACTGCGTGACGGCGGTAGCGCGTTGCCACACCTCGTCGCTGATGTCTCCGTCAATAACTGGCGGCGTGTCGGTGTAGCGACAATGATAGAGCGGAGGCGCTGTGAGACGGGCGGCATACTGTTGTGAAAGCGGCTGGGCAGTGCTGATGCAAACGCCCGCTAAGGCCAAGGCTGCGGCAACGAATACGGTGTGTCTCATGTCAAAGAATGACTTGTTTCTGGTTTATATTGAACGGAACAAGGTGAGCATCGGAGCGTTCAGTTTGCTGTAATCACCTGGCCCTGCCCTGCATAGAGCCGTACAGGGCCATTGAGCAATACGGCAAGAACGGTGATCTGCGGGTCGAGCACGTCATCGGGGACGCTGATGTAGAGGTTGCCGGGCACCTCGCTCCAATAGTTCTTATTATAGACTTTATAGGGCAGCATGGTGCCGTTACCCACCACCCACACGCGGTTCACGCGGTTCATCAGTCCTTTCACCTCCACCTGTCCGTCGCCCGGGCGGTAGGGAAGATAGAGATAGAGCGTTGTGGCATCGGGCGAGAGGGCGGTGTAGCCCTGAAAGAACTGAGCGGGTATGCCGGCGCGCGTGCCATATACGGCCTCGGCATGCTTGGTGGTCCATCGCCCAAACTCACGGAGTATAGCCACCTCCTCCTCGGGGATGGTGCCGTCCTGGCGCGGGCCGATGTCAAGCAACATGTTGCCGCCCATCGACAAGCAGTCGCAGAAGGTGCGCAGCAACATGTGCGCCGTCTTGAAATTGGTGTCCTGCGGCTGCCAGCCCCAGGAGTCGTTCATCGTCATACAGAGTTCCCACCAGCGCTCTTTGGGGCGCTGCGTAGGTACGCCTTGTTCGGGGGTGGCGTAATCGCCATAGCCCTGTATGCGGCTGTTGATGACCACGTCGGGATTGACGGCGCGCAACTGCTCCACGATTTCGGCGGCATGCCAGTCTTCGGCGGTTTGCTCCCAGTCGCCATCAAACCAATAGAGGTCGGGATTGAACTTCGTGGAGAGTTCTGTGAGTTGCGCCTTGTTGAATGCCACGAAACGTTCCCAACGCGCGGGTTCGTCTTTGATCAAATAGCGGCTGACGGTGCGCGACCAATTGGGATAGTCGGGGTGCGACCAGTCGAGCAGGCTGTAGTAGAGTCCGAGCCTCAGGCCCGCTTCCCGCACCGCGCGGCAGAAGGGGGTGAGCACATCGCGCTTGGCTGGTGTGCTCTTCGTGATGCTTAGGCTGCCGACGCGGGTGTCCCATAGCGCTACGCCATCGTGGTGCTTGGAGGTGATCACCGCGTAGCGCGCACCGCTCTCCTTGATGAGCCTCACCCACTCTTCAGGATTGTAGCGCGAAGCCTTAAATCCCTTGCACTGCGACATATACTCGTCGTAGGGCAGGTAGTTGTTGTAGAACGACCAACTCTCACTGACACCGCGCACGGCATAAATTCCCCAATGGATGAAAATGCCGAGTTTGGCATCGTCAAACCACTGCATTCGGCGAAGCGTGTCGGCACGGCTCTGAGAAAAACCAGCGAGAGGCCAGATGGCTATCGCAAGAAGGAGGTAAAAGGCGGTCTTCTTCATCATAATCAAGCGTGTTTCGCTCGCAAAAGTAAGTATTATCGCGGCTTTTGCCTATTTTTGCACGCTGAAAAAAACCAACACCGAATCCGACATGCTTACCATCAGACAAATTACGGACAACCTCGACGGCGTGGTCCGCGGATTGGAGAAGAAACATTTTCCGCAGGCTCGACAGGCCGTGGAACAAGTGATACAATATAATAACGCGCGCAAGGAAGCGCAGGCGGAACTCGACGCACGGCTGGCCACATTGAAGCAGAAAGCCAAGGAAATCGGGCAATTGATGAAGCAAGGCTTGCGCGACGAAGCTGAGAAGGTGAAGGCCGAGGTGACTGAGACCAAGGCTGGCAACGAAGCCATAGAGAAACGCATGGTGCAGGCCGAGAAAGACCTTGAAGCCCTGTTGCTGACCATCCCCAACGTGCCCTACGACATCGTGCCCGCCGGCGTGGGTGCCGACGACAACCTCGTGGTGAAGACCGGTGGCGAAGAAATTCCCCTGCCCAAGTATGCCCTGCCCCATTGGGAACTGGCCAAGAAGTATGACCTCATCGACTTTGACCTCGGTGTGAAAGTCACTGGCGCAGGCTTCCCCGTCTATAAAGGTTGGGGCGCGAGGCTGCAGCGGGCGCTCATCAACTTCTTCCTCGATGAGGCACGCGCAGCGGGCTACACCGAAATCATGCCGCCCACCGTGGTGAACGCCGCCTCGGGCTATGGCACCGGGCAGTTGCCCGACAAGGAGGGGCAGATGTACCATGCCGAGGCCGACGACCTTTACCTCATCCCCACGGCGGAAGTACCCGTGACGAACATTTATCGCGACGTGATCCTCAGCGAGGATGAACTGCCCGTGAAATGCTGCGCCTACACGCAATGCTTCCGCCGCGAGGCCGGCAGTTACGGCAAGGACGTGCGTGGCCTCAACCGTCTGCACGAATTTAGCAAAATAGAAATTGTGCGTATCGACACGCCGGAGCACAGCAACCAGTCGCACCAGGAAATGCTCGCCCACGTAGAGGGCTTGCTCCAAAAGTTGGAACTCCCCTACCGCGTGCTTAGGCTATGCGGCGGCGACATGAGTTTCACTGCCGCATTGTGCTACGACTTCGAGGTATATAGCGAAGCCCAAGGCCGTTGGCTTGAGGTGAGTAGCGTGAGCAATTTCGACACCTATCAGGCCAACCGCCTGCACTGCCGCTACCGCGACCAGGACAAGAAGATACGCCTCTGCCACACGCTCAATGGCTCGGCCCTGGCGCTGCCCCGCATCGTGGCGGCACTTCTAGAGAACCACCAAACGCCCGAGGGCATCCGCGTGCCTAAGGCCTTGCAGCCTTATATGGGGACGGACATCATACGATAAGCGTGGGCAGACTGCTGAGCATCGACTATGGGCGCAAACGATGCGGCATCGCCGTGACCGATGTGCTGCAAATCGTGCCGGGCGGCCTATGCACCGTTCCTACCCACACCCTCGCCGACTTCCTCAGCGACTATTTCAGCCGCGAAGACGTGGAAGCCGTAGTAATAGGCCTTCCCGTTCAGACCGATGGCACACCCAGCGAGAACCAGCAGCGCGTCAGGCAGTTCGCCACGCAGTTTCGCAAACGCTTCACCAGCAAGCCCCTGCACTTCTACGACGAGCGCTTCACCTCCAAGATAGCCCATCAAGCCATGCTCACAGGCGGGCTGCCCAAGATGCGCCGGCGCGATAAGGCCCTGGTCGATGAAATCTCTGCCTGCATCATCCTGCAAGACTTCATGGCTTCTCGGCAATAAACCATTGGAAATCCACGCTCAAACGCTTCCCGCTCCCGTGTCATTTTCGGGGGCGGGAAGTCGTTTTTGGAAGAAAATGTACGCATTGTTTGCAGCAATTCACACGAAACCCTTACTTTTGCTGCCGTAGGCAACAAAGAATACCGCCTCTGCACAGAACAAGAATGAGCAGGCGGTATTCACCGGTTGCTTATTATAGGAAACACTACGCAGAAAACATCTAACAAAACCCTTCATCCATGAAATCAAGACTACTCTTTGCCGCCCTGCTATGTGCGGCAGCGACGGTATCCGCCCAAGACATCGTCGTGGTAGATGGCGTGCCGGTAGATCAGACCCGCATGCCCGGCTGGACACCGCGTGGCACAGCCGACTGGAGCGTAATGACCCCGTGGGGAAACAGCACGCTCAAGGAAGACATCACCCTGCCCGACCACTGGAACAACGTGGAAAGCAAATACTTCCCGCCTCGTTTCAACCAGGCCGGTGGCTCCTGTGGCCCGAGCAGCCGCATAGGCTATATGCTCACCCACGAACTGAACGCCTACCGCGACGCTGACGGCTCGCTCGATGAGAACCGCCTGCCGCCCAACTTCGTCTATCCGTTCTCCTACGATGGTTCGTCGAAGGACGTGATGGCCATCAACAACGGCGTACCTAATATGGTCGTGTACGGCGGCTTCCCCTACAGTAGCATCTACGGCTTTGCCGAGAGCGACGCCAACAATGCCGGCTGGATGACGGGCTACGAGAAGTGGTACCACGCCATGTTCAACCGCCTCGGCAGCACGAGCAACTTCCCCACCAGCACCGCCACCCCCGACGGCGCATTGGCCGTGAAGCGCTGGCTCTACAACCACAACGGCGACGAGTCGTTCATGACCGGCGGCGTGCTCGGACTGGGCTGCGCAGCAGGCGCGATGGGCACCAAGGCCATTGCCAACACCACGGTGAACAAGGCTGCTGGCGTAGTGGGCAAAGCCTATATCGACCACTTCGGCGCATCGGTGGACCACGCCATCACCCTCGTGGGATGGGACGACCGCGTGGAGTTCGACCTTGACCTCAATGGTGTTTATGGTGAAGAGAAGAACGCCCTCGGACAGAACGAGGTGGGCGCCTGGATCATCGTGAACTCCTGGGGCGCAGGATGGGGCACCGACGGACAAGCCTATGTGCCCTATGCCCTTCACGGCAGCGTCAGCGCCTCGCAGGAACTCAACGGCAACACCGTTTATACCGGTGGCGAGGGATGGTGGCCCGAGATCTACCGCATCCGTAAGGACTACGTGCCGCAGCGCACCGTCAAGGCTCGCGTGAGCTACACCCAGCGTTCCGCCATCAGCATCAGCGCCGGCGTGAGTGCCAACCTCAACGCCACGAAGCCTGATCGCACCATCGCCTTCCACCACTTCAACTATCAGGGCGACGCGGACAAGAACGGGACTGCTGAGATGATACCCATGCTCGGCAAGTGGGGCGACGGCAAGCTGCACTACGAGCCCATTGAGTTCGGCTACGACCTCACCGACCTTTGCAGAGGATACGACGCTGGTCAGCCCATCAAGTTCTTCTTTATCATCACCTCCAAGAGCAATGCCGAAGGCGTCGGTGGCATCCACGCCGCAAGCATCATGGACTACACCTACGACGCCGATGGCGTAGAGATACCCTTCACCATCGAGGGCGACAGCGTAGCCATCGTGAACGGCGGCAAGCAGACGGTGCTCAGCGTCATCGTGAACGGCTCGGGCATCACCGCTCCGGCCAACATCTCCCTCAGCGACGGCACGCTGGCTTGGGACGCACCCGCTGGCACGACTGTTCCGACAGGCTATAAGGTATATGCCGACGACAAAGAAATCGCCCAGGTGAGCGCCACGGCCTACAACTTCACTCCCGAGGCTGGCGTGGCCTACACCGTGCGCGCCGTTTACGGCAGTGGCGAAGGGCAGACGCTCTCACAGGCCAGCGACGCCGCCAGGATGGCAGCAGCCTCCGACAATGAGGTGGACAACTATGTGGGCGTGTTTGAGAACGGCGGCTTCAGCATCCCCGACGTGTTCGACGGCGGACTCTCGCAAGCCACCATCGAGTTCCGCATGAAGCCCACCATGCTCGTGAATTGGAACCAGCAGATCGGTCCCAACTGGGGCTCGTTCCTCATGCACACCACCAGCGCGGGTGAACTGACCTACGGCTGGAACACGGGCAGCGACCGCGCCTCGGCCACCGGCGTGCTGAAGACCAGCGGCTGGTCGTCCATCGCACTCACCATCGACGGCAGCACCATGACGCTCTATGTGAACGGCACGAAGAAAGGCTCCTTCACCTCCACCAACTACAGCGGCATGCCCAGCCTGAGCGAACTGGTGTTCGGCTCGCACCAGAGCGCCAACAACGGCTTGTACGGATACGTGGACGAGGTGCGCATCTGGAAAGGCGTGCGCACCATGAACCAGATACGTCGCGCATACCCCAGCGCGCTGCTCAACCCCACGCAGTTCAACGACCTGCTGGCCTACTACCGCATGGACACCATCGAGGAGGACGGCGTGACCAAACTGCGCGACTGCGTTGGCGGACACCACGCCACCCTGCTGGCCGACGGCGGCACGGCTACCGTCTCCACCAGCATCAGCAGCGGCTTCTCCAACCCCACCCTCGCCGCTAACATCACCCGCCCGACGGGTACCACCGTGGGACAGGCCTATACCTTCACGGACTACTGCCCGCCCACCGTGGTGAAGCGCGAATGGGTCATTGACGGCAAGACCTACAACGTGGCAGCACCCACCGTGGTGTTCTACGAAGCAGGCGAAAAGAGCGTGAAACTCACCGTCACCGACAGCGAGGGAAACACCGCCGAGAACACCACTACCATCACCGTGGAAGAAGGCTCCACCCCCACCGCTGCCTTCCGTCTGAGCAGCGAGAGCGTGAGCGGTAGCGACCGCGTAAGTTTCATCAGCGAGAATGCCGCAGCGGGCTGCACCTACCTCTGGGAGATGCCCGGCGCCACAGTGGAACAGGCCACCACAGCCAATGCCGCAGCGCAGTACACGGCTGAGGGTGTGTACACCGTGAAACTCACCGTCACCGGCCCCGATGGCACGAAGTACACCGACCAGCACCAAGTCACCGTCACCCCCAGCGCTCCTGTGGCACGCTTCAACATGAGCGACAACATCGTGGTGAAAGGCACGGAGGTGCGCCTCAACGACAACAGCCTATACACCCCCACCGGCGGCTCCTGGATCTTCAGCAGCGACCAGAGCGTGTTCGCATCGTTCGGACTGCACACCAGCGTGACGCCCACCACTCCTGGCGTGTACGACCTCACGTATAAAGTGTCTAACGAATACGGCTCAAGCGAGACATCGCAGGGACGTGCCCTCGTGGTGTGCAACGCCGACAGCAAGCAAGGCCTCAACTTCGGCGGCGGCGCACAGAAACTCACCGCTGCCGCACCCGCCGACATCACGAATTCCTGGACCGTAGGCTTCTGGTATCGCCCGATGGCCAGCGGCGAGAAAGCACTCTGTATCACCGGCGGTGACGGCGGCCTGACCATCAAGAGCAACGAGGCAGGCGGCCTGACGCTCACCGTGGGCGAAGCCACCATCAGTTCCACCGCCAACATCCTCGAGACCAACGCCTGGCACCACTATGCCGTGACTGCCAGCAGGGGCGTGGTGCGCTTCTACTGCGACGGCGTACTCACTGGCAATGGCTCGCTCACTGGCGTGACGGACTACAGCGCCTTCTGGAAAGGCCTGACCATCGGTGGCGAAGGCACAGAGACCACCGGCGTGATGGACGAACTCTGGATCTTCAACAAGAGCCTCGCCATCACCCGCATCAAGACCTACTGCGTGCTGCCCGTGAGCGAAGCCCTCGTCACGGCTGATGCCTCCGCGCTGAAACTCTATTACAACTTCGACCACAGCACCGGCAATGCCGAGGATCAGAGCGGCAACGGCAACACCGGCGTGCGCACTGGCTTCGGACCCGACGGCGACGCGTGGGTGGACAGCAAGGGCGTCTTTGCGCTCAACTTCAGCGCCTCACAAAGCGTCACTCCGCTGGGCGAAAAGATCAACATTGGCAGCAGTTACAAGGTCATCGCCTGGAGCGACCAGGAGACGAGCAAGGAAAACAGCCCCGCCACCAACGCCCTGGACGGCCTCACCAGCACCTTCTGGCACAGCAGTTACGGAAGCGGCAACGTGGGCTACCCGCACAGCATCACCATCAAGCGCACCGACCTCACTGACATCGAGACCGTGAAGTTCTACTACTCACGCGCCGAGTCCTACCGCGCATCGGAAGTCAGCGTGGAAGTGAGCGAAGACGGCGAGAACTGGAAGACCATCGAGAGCGGCACCGGACTGGCCAACTCCGAGGAGCAGTACGTATTCCTTGCACAGCCCATTCAGGAGCCCTACATCCGCTTCACCTTCACCAAGGGATTCGGCGGTACCTTCCTCGCCCTGAACGAGATCACGTTCTACGGCGGTCTCATCGCCACGGGTATTGACGCTGTGGAGGCACAGCGCGACGCTCAGAACAACGCCTGGTACGACCTGCAAGGCCGCCGTGTCATCAAACCGACACAAGGCATCTATATCACCGGCGGCAGGAAAGTGATC
>JAFSWM010000108.1 GCA_017444485.1 Bacteroidaceae bacterium
ACAACCAGGCTATGATGGACTTCGGCGCCACAGTCTGCACGCCCCGCACTCCACGCTGCACCGACTGCCCGCTGAGCAACGGCTGCGCGATGCTGGCCGAGGGCTGCAATCCGGAACAGTTCCCCTTCAAGGCACGCCGCATCCAGGTCAGCATGCGCCACTTCACCTACGTCATGCTGCGCAGGCAAGGGCAATGGTTGCTACACCGGCGCCAGGCGGGCGACATCTGGCAGGGACTCTACGAGCCGTTGCTCTTCGAGAGCGACCAACCGTTCAGTCCCGATGAGGTGCAACAATCGCTGCAACGCACCTTGGCTATAGGCCCACACGAAGGCACGTTCCGACAGGTCGCCACGGGCATGCGCCACCAACTCACCCACCGGCTGATACTGGCCGAGGCATACCTCCTCGACCTTGGCGATGCACCCACGACGCTGCCCGAAGGCTGCGTATGGGTAAGCGGCGAAGAGTTGGCCGAATACCCCGTGCCACGCCTCGTGGAACGTCTCTTCTGCATAGCCACCGAAACACTGCAAACACCCCACAACCATACCACTGATGACACGCAAGAAGAAACCGCTACCCCTGCTTGAAAACATACTGATAGAGGATGTGGCTGCCGAAGGCAAGGCACTGGCACACGTCGATGGCCTCGTGGTCTTTGCGCCCTACGTGGTGCCGGGCGACGTGTGCGACCTGCAACTGCGCCGCAAGAAGCACAGTTATGCCGAGGCCGAAGCCGTGCGCATACATCACTACAGCGATGAGCGCGCCGAGCCTTTCTGCCCGCACTTCGGCGTGTGCGGCGGCTGCAAATGGCAGTGTCTGAAGTACGACCGCCAACTCCATTACAAACAGAAACAAGTGGAGGCTGCCCTTAAGCGCATCGGCAAGGTGGAAATGCCGCCGCTGAACCCCATCCTCGGGTCGCACGAGACGCAGGGCTACCGCAACAAACTTGAGTTCGGCTTCAGCAACAAGAAGTGGCTCACGCGAGAGGTCATTGAAAGCGGCGAGACGGTGGATGACATGAACGCTGTGGGCTTCCACATAGCCGGCGCCTTCGACAAAATACTCGACATCACCGACTGCCGCCTGATGCCCGACGTGAACAATCGCCTGCGCAACTCCATACGTCATTATGCCACCCAACACGGCCTCACCTTCTACGACATCAAGCAGCAAAAAGGGCTCTTGCGCAGCATGATGCTACGCTCGAGCGACACCGGCGAACTGATGTTGCTGCTGCAATTCGCTTGGACCAGCGACGAGGAAGAGGCACAGGCCAAAGGGCTGCTCGAATACCTCAAAGAGGGATTCCCCGAGGTCACTTCGCTGCTCTATGTCCACAACCTGAAATGCAACGACACCATCGGCGACCTGCCCGTACACACCTATTCTGGCACATCGTGCATCTACGAAACAATGGAAAGCCTGCGCTTCAAAGTGGGACCGAAGAGTTTCTACCAGACAAACACGCGCCAGGCGCACGAACTCTACAAGGTGGCGCGCCGTATGGCTGCCCTCACTGGCAAGGAGGTGGTGTATGACCTCTACACCGGCACAGGCACCATAGCCCTGTTTGTGGCGCGGCAGGCGGCCAAGGTGGTGGGTGTGGAGTACGTCCCCGAAGCCATCGCCGACGCCGAAGAGAATGCCAGACTGAACGGCGTAAGCAATACGGCCTTCTATGCCGGCGACATGAAAGACATTCTCACCGCTGACTTCATCGCCCGAGAGGGCAGGCCCGATGTGATAATCACCGACCCACCGCGCGCTGGCATGCACCCCGACGTGGTGCGCACACTGCTCGAAGCCGCACCACAGCGCATCGTCTATGTGAGTTGCAACCCTGCCACGCAGGCACGCGACCTCGCCCTGCTCAACACTGGCTACCGTGTCAGCGAAGTGCAGCCGGTAGATATGTTCCCCCATACCCACCACGTAGAAAATGTCTGCCTACTCGAAGCAAGATAGCCGCGAGGTGGTGGGCCGCTTCAGCGACAGCGCCACTTTTTGGACCAGTTTCGCAGAGACCGTGCCACGCTCGCCGCGTGCCTTTCTCGGCACCTATCTGCGCGAGGCCGCACGGCTGATGCGCGTCGGCACGCTTGACCTGAATGACAAGCACCTGGACACCTACGCCGCGCGCCCTGACATCTCCGCCATCGACCGCCACAAGATACTCACCGCCCTCCTGCCCCTCTGTCGCCACCTGGAAGAGGCCGAAAGGCTGATGCGTCTCTTCGGTGGCGATGACCACGCCACACGCGCCGCCTGGCTGCTCAAAGCCGGCACGATGCCTTGCCACTACCTGCTGTTTCGCGAGATGCAACGTGCCGAGGGCGACACCGCCCTGCACGAACGTGTTTGCCGCGAACTGATACGGCGCGGCACATCGGCGGACTTCAACCACGCGGCCCTGCTCTGCTCCTACTTCGACCTACGCGGCGTGCGCGCCACATTCGCACTGCGCCTGCAGCCCTACCAACTCTCGCGCTTCGACGGCTCATACGAGAACTTTCGCACCCTCATTAGCGGCGGATAAACCTTAGGAACACCCTGCTCCAGCAAGCGAAGAACTGCCGCTCCACACACAATTACAAACGGCATCTGCCTGCAGACTCAGCAGTACGCCTCCCCTGCCCTCCCGCTCGCCAGGCATACCAAGCATTAAGCCATAACAACGCGGCGCAATCTCCGAAGAGGTTGCGCCGCGCACGTTTTGAAAAGATTTCGTTGCCGCTGGTTCCTGGTTACTTGATTTGGAACTTCACGGGGAAGTTGAACCACACGCGCACGGGGTCACCGCGCTCGTTCTTAGCAGGGCTGAAGCGGGCTGCCTTGCGCAGGGCTGCGATAGCGGCTGCGTCGCACTCCTTGGAAAGGCTCTTCACCACGCGGATGTCGCCGATGCTACCGTCCTTCTCCACCACGAAGCGGAGGTTCACGGTGCCTTGCAAATCCTGGTCGATGGCAATCTGCGGATATACCACCGTCCTATTGATGAAGGCGATGAGCGCAGCCTCGCCACCAGGATACTGAGCCATAACTGCCACACCGCTCTCCGAGTAGATCTCGTTGTCGGCCTGGCGCACGGCCTGCTGACCGGTACTGGTGCCACGTCCGCCTATCTGACCGCGGCCAGCGTTGGGGTCGTGGCTCGTACCGCCGACGTTCATGCCTGCGGTGGCTACGACGGTACCGCCGGCATCGCCGTGGTAGGTGCGGTTAGAGAATGCGGCACGGCTGTTCTGGAGGTTCTGCTGGCTGGAGAGTTCGCGGCTCTCGTCCACCTTGTCGACAATGGCCACGGTGGTGAAAGTCTCCGTAGCACGGGCAGCAACGGCCTCAACCGCTGCAGCAGGCTGGTCGGGAACCTGATTCTCCTGAGGCGTCTCCTCCTTCTTTTGCTCCTGCTCGGGAATCTTCT
>JAFSWM010000109.1 GCA_017444485.1 Bacteroidaceae bacterium
CAACCTTATAACCTAATAACCTAACAACCTTCTAACCTTATAACCTTATATCCTTATAACCTTACAACCGTATAACCTTACAACCTTATAACCTTACAACATACAGCAAACCCTTATGTCAAGAAAGATAGACTTCGTCGTACGCCTGCAGCACTGGATGGACTCCGTGCCCGGCCAGACGTTCCTCAACTACGCTTACTCCTGGGGCGCGTCGATCGTGATCCTCGGCGCGCTGTTCAAACTCACCCACCTGCCTGGCGGCAACCTGATGCTCTTCATTGGCATGGGCACCGAGGTAGTGGTGTTCTTCATCTCAGCCTTCGACCGCCCGTTCGACAAGACCGAGGTGGGCAAAGTGCTGCCGCCCGACTATCAGACCGACGAGGAGATAGCCGCAGCCCTCGATGCCGCCGAGCGCGGCCAGGTGGTGTACTATCCTGACACGCCCAACGAGGCCGACGACGAAGAAACAGAGGAGATCCCCGACACCGAGGAAGCCCCCGAGCCCGCCGAAGAAACGTTCCGTCCGGCGGCGCAGCAGCCAGTACGACCGGCTGCTGGCGGCCCGCAGACCATCGTGATACAAGGTGGGGGTGGCGGCGCACCCCTCACACCAGGCACCTCAGCCGTACCGACCGAAGTACCCGCTGCAGCAACACCCGCATCCGACGACACCCACGGAGCCACCTCCGAGCCGCTCCCTGCCGCCGCAGCGATAGGCGTCAGCATCCCGCAGAATGCCGACAGCAAACAACTCGCCGCCGTCATCCGCGAAGCCAACGACGAACTGCTGCGCCGCGCACAGGCTGTGCTCTCGCCCGAGATGGAAGCCGTCACCAAGACCTACATCGAGCGCATGCGCACCCTGACCGACACCCTCTCCAAGGTGGACGAGCAGAGCGCACGCCTCGCTGCCGACAACGACGAGATGGAGCGCCTCAGCCGAACACTCACCAGCATCAACAGCATCTACGAACTCCAACTCAAAGGCGCCAGCGCACAGATCGTCACCATCGACCAGATCAACGAGCAGACGCGCAACCTGGTACGACAGATCGAAGAACTCAACGGCGTGTACGCCCGCATGATACAAGCACTCACCATCAACGCCGGAGCCGCCGTAGGAGCCGCCGGAAAGAACTAAAACAGAGCAAGAGCCACAGTCGAACGCACGCTAGAGTACCACTCTAATGCAACTAAAGTACTACTTTAATGCGAGTAAAGTACTACTTTAATGCGAGTAAAGTACCACTCTACTGCAAGTACAGTACCACTGTACTGCCTCTACAGTACCACTGTACTGCCAACCCATCCCCCACAACCAGGACACACACCCAAGCCACACCACCCCCATGCCCGTAAAGAAAAGACCGGTCTCGCCGCGCCAGAAGATGATCAACCTGATGTATATCTTGTTGATGGCCATGCTGGCGCTCAATGTGTCGAGCGACGTGCTGAAAGGCTTCACCCTGATGAGCGACAGCCTGAAGCGTACCACCGACGCCGCCACACGCGAGAACGACAACATATACGCCGACTTCGCCAAGATGGCCGACAAGAGCCCAGAGTCCGTTGGCCCATGGTTCGAAAAAGCCAAAGCCACCAAGCAAAAGGCCGACGAACTCGTGACCTACATCGTAGACCTGCGCGAAGCCATAGCCCGCGAAGCCGACGGCAAAGACGGCAACCCCGACAACCTCGACGACAAAGAGACACTCTCAGCCGCCGAAGTCGTGATGCTCAACCCCATGACCAACCAGGGCGAGAAACTGCGGCAGATGATCACCTCCTACCGCGAACTCATCCTCTCCCACATCACCGACCCACGCCAGCGCGCCATCGTGGCCTCAAACCTCAGCACCGACGTGCCACAGCGACAAGAAACCGTGGGGCAAAACTGGGAAGAATACATGTTTGAGCAAATGCCCGCCATCGCCGCCGTCACCATGCTCAAGAAACTCCAGAGCGACGTCACCGCCTCCGAGAGCGAAGTGCTGCGCACCCTGCTCGCCAACGCCAACATACAAGACATCCGCGTGAACGACGTGCGAGCCTTCGTAGTGCCCGAAAAAACCATCTACGCCCCCGGCGAAACATTCCGCGCAAGCATCTTCATGGCCGCCATCGACACCGCCGCCAGGCCACGCATCTACGTGAACGGCGAAGAAGTGGCCCTCGATGGCAACTACAGTTTCAGCGTACCCAGCCAGCCCGGCGACTACACCCTCAGCGGCTACGCCATCATGCCCAACATCTTCGGCGAAATGATACGCCGCGACTTCAAACAGAAATACAGCGTGGGGCGCGCCACCATGAACACCACCACCAACCCCGTTACCAACATCTCGCCCCACGTCGCCCCGCCCCTCGGATCAGCCACACTCGCCGCCGACCTGATGAACGTGCTCTATGCCGGCTTCGACAACCCCATGAGCATCAGCGTGAGCGGCATCGACGCAAGCACCATCTCCCTCTCCATGACCGGCGGCACACTCACCAGCCTGGGCAACAACAAATACACCGCACGGCCCGCCGCCGTAGGGCAAAACTGCGTTTTCACCGTCAGCGGCACCCACCAGGGCAAGGCACAGACCATAGGCACTTTCACCTTCCGCGTGCGAAAACTGCCCGACCCCACACCCTACATCCCCGCCGGCGGCGACCGCTTCAAAGGTGGCCGACTCTCAAAAAGCGCAGCAGCAAGCCTCGGCACACTCCACGCAGCCATCGACGACGGACTGCTCGACATACCCTTCACCGTCACCAGCTTCCAATGCGTCTTCCACGACCGCATGGGCAACAGCATCGTAGAACCCACAGCTGGAGCCTCATTCACCGAACGTCAGCGCAGCCTTGTGCGCGACATGCGGCGCAACCAACGCTTCTACATCAGCAACGTCCATTGCATCGGCCCCGACAAGATACCCCGCGTACTGCCCGCAGCCATGGAGATCATCGTGAACTGATACCCGCGCAGCACCCATTCAGAAAACAGCATAAACACCATACCGACATGAAAGCCACAACCATCTATAGCCTCGCCCTGCTCGCCCTGACGCTCACCCTGAGCCTCAGCGTCAGCGCACAGCCCGCACGCCGCCGCAACCAGCAGCAGGGACAGCAACAGACACGCACACAGGGACAACGCGCCGGAGGTGCCACCTACCGAGAGTTCCCCGCAGCGCAGGCCATGCCCGCCGACGCCGACTGGCGGCGCGACGTCTATCGCGAACTCGACCTCATGAAGGACGAAAACGCACCACTCTACTACCCCATCGTGCCACAAAACGGGCGAAGCAGCCTCTTCACCTACCTCTTCAAACTCGTGCTGCGCGGACAAGTCAAAGCATACCGCTACAACATGCAGGGCACCGAGGACTTCAGCGCCTCAAACACCGAACGCCCCCTCGACATACTCGGACGCTTCGAAGTACCATACGACACCGCTGGCGGACGCATGCGCATCAACGACGTGGACATCCCCAGCGAAGAAGTCACCAGTTACTTCGTCAAAGAAAGCACCTACTACGACCAGCACACCGCCACCTTCCACTCCCGCATCGTAGCCCTCTGCCCCGTGCTGCACCGCGGCGACGACTTCGGAGGCTCGGCCAAACGCCCCATGTTCTGGGTGAAATACGAAGAAGCAGCGCCCTACTTCGGCAAACTCATGCTCCTCTACAGCAACCTCAACAACGCCGCACAGATGTCTGCCGACGACTATTTCACGCAGAACCTCTACAAGGGCGACATCTATATGGCCACCAACCTGCAAGACCGTCTGCTCGTCTCCAGCGACGACGAATTCCTGGAGAGCGACTCCTCGCTCCAAGCACAACGCAACGTCATCGAGCAGCAACTCACCGACTTCGAGCAACACGTGTGGCGAGGCGACAGCGTAGCACGTCCCGCAGAACAGCCTGCCACACCCCTTGCCGCCGAGGCAGCAGCCACCGACAGCACAGCCCTCGACGACGAACAACCCGCCATACAGACCAACAGACGACAGGCCAACACACGGCGCAGCGGCAACAACCGCCGGCAACGCAGCAGCGCACGCCAGCCCAAGCCCCGCAAGCAACGCTCCTCAGGAAGTGGCAGCGCAGGCTACAGCGTGCGCCGAGCCCGACACTAAGCCGCCTTCCACATAGGCATAAACACACCCATAAAAAAGCCCGTCACCGCCCCACGTAGTGACGGGCTTTAGGTTAAACCCTGCACGGACATACCGCCCCACGAACCAAAGTCAAGAAAGAGCAAGCCCACAGATATAGGCCGAAAAGCCGCGTTTTTAGCCCCGCAACTTTGTGTTTTTGCGCACGTTTGCTATTTTTGCGCCGAAAAAGTATCCGTCCCACGTTTATGAAACGTTTATTCACCGCTGCGCTGCTCATCCTGCTCCTCATGGCCGCAATGCCTGTAGCCGCGCAGACCACCGTCAGATACGGCACACTGAGTTACAGCACACTGCTGCGCGAGATGCCAGAATACGGACTGATGCAGAGCCGGCTCAACTCCCTGCGTGCAGCCTATCAGAGCGAGGTGCGCTACAACGAGCAATCCTTCGAGACCATGTTTGCCGACTATCTCAACGGGCAGCAAACCTTTGCTCCTGCAATCTTGGCCAAGCGGCAGCGCGACCTGCAAGAAGCACTCGAGAAGAGTCTCGCCTTCCGTGCCGAAGCCGACAGCCTGCTGCAAGCCGCAGAGAAAGAGATGACCGCCCCCATTCGCACACGCCTCGACAGCATCATCAGCGAAGTGGGACGCGAGAGAGGATACGAATACATCATCGATACCGACGCGGGCGTGTTCCCCTTCATACACCGGAGCGTGGCTGAAGATGCCACACCCTTTGTACGCCAGCGCCTCAACGCACGCAAAGAATGAAACAACCCGACACAGCCGCCGGCAGTATCGGGATATTCGATTCAGGCTACGGCGGACTGACCATCCTGCGGCAGATACGCCAGTACCTCCCCCAATACGACTACATCTACCTCGGCGACAACGCCCGCGCACCCTATGGGCCGCGCTCTTTTGAGGTGGTTTACGACTACACGCTCCAAGCCGTGGAAGCCCTCTTTCAACGTGGCTGCCGCCTGGTCATCCTGGCCTGCAACACCGCCTCGGCCAAAGCCTTGCGCACCATTCAGGAGAAAGACCTGCACCGCTGGAATGACGGACGCCGCGTGCTGGGCGTCATCCGTCCCACTGTTGAAGCCCTGGGCGACATCACTCGCTCGCGCCATGTGGGGCTACTCGCCACGCCGGGCACGGTGGGCTCACGCTCCTACGAGATGGAGATACAGAAACTCTATGGCGACATCGCCCTCACCGCTGTGGCATGCCCTATGTGGGTGGCCCTGGTAGAATACGGGGAGTTCGACTCCCCGGGCGCAGACTACTTCATCAAGAAACGCATTGAGACCGTACTCCGGAAAGACCCCGAGGTAGATACTCTCATCCTCGGCTGCACGCACTTCCCCCTGCTGATGGAAAAGATCAACAAATATACGCCACCTGGCGTGCGTCTGGTATCACAAGGGGAGTATGTAGCCAAGAGCCTCGTTGCCTACCTGGACCGTCACGAGGCCATGCGCATGGGGTGCACCACAGGCGGCACCTGCCGGTATCTGACCACAGAGAGCGTCGCCACCTTCGCCGCTACAGCAAGCATCTTCCTGCACAAACAGGTGGGCAACGTGGAAAGGATAGAACTCTGAAAAACCGCACACACCAATATCTATTATGAAAGCACATTTATTAATAACCGCCCTGCTTGCAGCAGCCGCGCTCACGGCGTGCTCTGGCAACAAGACCTCCGACGACGCGCCAGACATCGACTCCGCAGCCATGATGGAAGGAAGCGCCGAAGAGACACAGCGTTTCCTGGATCAGGAAGGCGACATTATCCACGACGAGTCGCTCGACACCTTGCCCGCCCCCGAAGACCTGCCCGAAGAGGAAGACGCCGAGGGAGACCTGCCGCCCCTTGAAGACTGAACGCCTTAGCCCTGATTCAGAAATTCCTGCAACAGCACCAAAACAACAACGATATGACAGACGTTAAAGAACTGCTCGCCAGCCTCGACGAGCGCATGGAAATGAGCGTGATGCACCTCGAGGAGAAACTCGCTCAGATTCGTGCCGGGCGTGCCAACGTCCACATCCTCGACAGCGTGCGAATAGACTATTACGGCCAGATGTCGCCGCTCAACGTGGCAGCCAGCCTCACCACGCCCGACGCACGCACCATCGCCATCAAGCCTTTCGACAAGTCCATGTTCAAAGTCATCGAAAAGGCCATCATCAACAGCGACGTGGGCATCATGCCCGAAAACAACGGCGAAATCATCCGTGTGAACATCCCCGCACTGACCGAGGAACGCCGTAAGCAACTCACCCGCCAGTGCAACGGTGAAGCGGAAGAAGCCAAAATAGCCATTCGCAACATACGGCGCGAAGGGGTGGACAAAATCAAAAAGGCCGTAAAAGACGGGCTTAGCGAAGACCTCGGCAAAGACGGAGAGGCTGACCTGCAAAAACTGCACGACAAGCACATCAAAGCCGTAGACGACCTCCTCGCTAAGAAGAACAAGGAAATCATGACCGTCTGAAATGACAGCCTACGAGAAAGACCGCATCGTCTATTACTTCTTCTACGGAATGATGAAACTGCTGAAGGTAGCCCTCATCGTTCTAGTGAGTTACTTTGTGATGACCTATGTGCTCGACTTCCCGCTGTGGATGACAGCACTTGTGGCCATTGGTGTCGTTATCCTCATCTGAACCATGCGGACACTCACGACACATGGTTTGGTAGTGAGGAGCACAGGCAGTTGGCACACGGTACTCACCGATGACGGCACAACTGTCCCATGCAAAGTGAAAGGCAACCTGCGGCTGCGCGGTCTGCGCACCACGAACCCCGTAGCCGTTGGCGACGGGGTTTCGCTTATCAGGCGCGAGGGCGACGACACAGCATTCATCACCGACACTGACCCACGCCGCAACGCCATCGTGCGCCGTGCCTCTAACCTCTCCAAACAGAGCCAGGTACTGGCCGCTAACATCGACCAGGCCGCCCTGCTCTTCACCGTGGCACGTCCCGAGACTACCACCACCTTTGCCGACCGCTTCCTCGCTGCGGCAGAAGCCTATGGCGTGCCGGCCATGATCGTGTTCAACAAGACCGACGACCTCAACGCGCAAGAAATGGAATGTCTGGACGGGCTGCGCCTCGTCTATGAAGCCGCCGGCTATCCCTGTTACGCTATTTCCGCACTCGATGGCACTGGCACAAGCGAATTATCAGAAGCCCTGCAAGGCAGGCTCACCCTGCTGTCTGGGCACAGCGGAACAGGGAAGAGCACACTGCTCAACCGCCTCGTGCCGGAGGCCAACGCACGCACCGCACCCATCAGCGAGACGCACGGGCAGGGCATGCACACCACCACTTTCAGCACCCTCTATCCACTGCCGCAAGGCGGTGGACTCATCGACATACCCGGCATCAAAGGGTTCGGCACATTCGACTTCAAACCGGCTGAAGTGTCGCACTACTTCCGCGACATCTTCGCCCTCAGCCACGACTGTCGCTACGGCGGGTGCACACATACCCACGAACCAGGATGCGCCGTGCTGCAAGCCCTCAAACAGGGCAGACTCGCACCAACACGCTATGCATCATACACCTCTATGCTCAGCGATGAGAGCGAGAGCAAATATCGGCTCAAAGACTTCACCACCTAATCAACCACTCCCCCACCCCCACAAGCCATGAGAAACGTATTCCTCACCCTCCTGCTGCTACTTGTCGCAAGTCTTGTCAGCGCCCAAACCGCGCGCGAAGAGATCTATGCCGACCTGCACCGATCCGCCTCCAACTACCTGGCCTATCCCGCCCCAGAGAACGTGACCTACACCCCTGCGCCACGCGGGTATAAGCCTTTCTATATCAGCCATTATGCCCGCCACGGCTCCCGCTGGCTCATTGGCCGCGACGAATACCCTGCTCCTGTGCGGAGACTGCGCCGCGCGCAGAAGGCTGGTGTGCTCACTGCCGATGGTGAGCGTGCCCTCGCTGTGCTTGACAGCGTGGAACGTATGTCGCACGGCAGGCTCGGAGAACTCACGCCCCTCGGTCACCGCCAGCACAAGGGCATTGCCGAACGCATGTACCGGAACTTCCCCGAGGTGTTCAGCGGTAATGTGCTGATCGATGCGCGGAGCACCGTGGTGATACGTTGCATTCTCTCCATGCAGGCCGAGTGCCTGGCCTTGCAAGCACTGAATCCCAAACTGCGCTTCAGGAACGACGCGAGCCACCACGACATGTACTATATGAACTATGAGCAGGACGAGGCACTGGCCAGTTTCCGCAAAGCCCCCGAAGCGCGACAGACGCGCGACGACTTCTGGAACAGCACCGTGGACAGCCGCCGCTTCGTGCGCCAACTCATCAGCGACGAGCAGTATATCCGCGACAGCGTGAACAGCGACGCACTAATGAACAGCATCTTCAACGTGTGCTCCAACATGCAGAGCCTCGACACGAGCCTCGACCTCTATTGGCTCTTCACACCCGAGGAGTGCTACGCCCTGTGGCGCAACAGCAACCTCTCCTGGTACATCAACTATGGCCCCTCGCCGCTCACTAAGGGCAAGATGCCCTACTACGAGGCCAACCTACTGCGCAACATCATTGAGACCGCCGACACCTGCGTCACCCTCGAACACCCTGGAGCCACGCTGCGCTTCGGGCATGAGGTGGTGGTGTATCCCCTTGCAGCACTCTTGGAACTTGGCGACTGCGGCAAGGTATATAACAATCCCGCCACGCTTGAGGACCACATCAGGAACTACAAAATATTCCCCATGGCGAGCAACGTGCAACTCATCTTCTTCCGCAAGAAAGGCAGCGACGACATCCTCGTCAAGGCTATGCTCAACGAACACGAAATGACGCTACCCGTCCGCTCCGACGTGGCGCCCTATTACCACTGGAGCGACCTGCGCGCCTACTATTTGCAGAAACTTGCCGCATTCAAGATCGACGACTGATGCTGAAAGCCTATCAAAACTACATCGTCCTGGTCAAGGGGCTCTCTGAGAACACACGTGAGGCCTATCTGCGCGACCTCTCCCGCTTCCTTGAATACATCAGCGGGCAAGGGCTGCAGCCACAGGACGTGACGCTCGATACGCTCCACGCCTACACCCTGCTCCTGACCGACATGGGGATTTCGGCACGCAGCATCGTGCGTATGCACAGCGCCTTGCGCTCATTCTATCGCTTTGCGGTGGCCGACGGCTTCATGGAAACCGACCCCACGGAACTCCTTGAATCACCCAAGGTGGGCCGCACGCTGCCCGAGGTGCTGACCTTGCAAGAAGTGGAGAACATCCTCGCCGCCATCGACCTCTCGCAACCCCACGGACAGCGCGACCGAGCCATTGTGGAG
>JAFSWM010000110.1 GCA_017444485.1 Bacteroidaceae bacterium
CCGCGCTGACGGGCATGAGATAAGCCCAGTCGCCATATTCGCCTGTGCGGTGATAGACGGCGAGAGCCCAGTTGGGGTCGGAAGCGGCGTTGATGCGAAACGCGCCGTCTTGATAGTCGATGAGCCAGCAGGCGCTGTCGGGCAGTGCCACGGGGTTGGTGCGCACTGTTTGTCCGCTGCCGGAATAGGTCTGCCCGTCCCAGGAGTAGGAATAAGTGTATTCTCGAAACTCCAAATATCGCCCCGTCGCTGCGTTCTGGAATGTCCATCCGCCTTCGGTGCGCACGATGCGCCACCAGATGCCGTCGCCGTAGGAGGCGGTCTCGTCGTCAAGGGCGTAAGTGGTGGTGGAATACGAGGGGTCGGGGCTGTAGCCAAACATATTGTCGGCCAAAGCGCCGCCCACACCGCTTGCCACAAGGCGGTAGCGGGTGTCGGGGTTGAACTTCTGCGCCGTGACGCTCAGGGCGCACAGGGCTAAGAGGAAAAGGGGAAGGAGTCGCAGTCTCATGGTGGGAAAAATATCTGGGTGCAAAAATACGCAGTATCGGATTGTTGGCCACAGTAGCGGCGCAAAATATGTGTCGTGATGGGCCCAGGCGCGGGTGTCAGAAGAGCGGGGAGAAGAGGCGCGTGGCGCTTTCCAGGATGCGCCGACGCAGTGGACGCCGTGCCCAGCGCTGTGCGTCAATCTCCTCGCAGGCGGCCATGTCGGTCTGGAATTGCTCGCGCACCGCTCGGCAAACGTTGCTGTCGTAAATCAGTGCGGCCACTTCAATATTGTTGAGCAGCGAGCGGAAATCCATATTGGCCGACCCCACGGCACAGAGGCTGTCGTCCATGGCGATGCACTTGCTGTGCAGAAAACCGCCATCGTAGAAATACACGCGCACGCCTGCTGCAAGCATTTCGCTGACATAACTGTCGTTGATGCGCCGCAGCATGATGCCGTCGGGCTTGCGGGGCACCATCAGTCGCACGTCTGCTCCGCTCATCGCCGCAGTCTTCATCGCTTGAAGGAAAGGCTCGGTGGGCATGAAGTAAGGTGTCTGTACATACAGGTAGCGGCGTGCGTGCGACACGGCCCAGATATATGCGGTCATCAGTTGTGGCACGGGAGTCATGGGGTCGCTCGTCACGATTTGTACGGCTGCCTCATCCACAGTAGGACGCGGGCTTGTGGGGGGTGCATCACTTGCAGAGGGCCTCGGGAGCGCACGCCCAGTGGTGACATATTCCCAATCGGACTCAAACACCAGCCCCAGCCTGAGCGTAGGCGCGCCGGAGAGTCGCAGGTGCATGTCGCGCCACACGAAACCCTCGTGTCCCAAATAGCGGTCGGCGAGGTTCATTCCGCCGATGTAGCCTGCCTGACCGTCCACCACGCAAACCTTGCGGTGGTTGCGGTAATTGATTTTGTGGGTGAGCGAGGGGAAGCGCACGGGCATGAACGCCTCGGTGCTCACCCCGCTGCGGTGCAACGCCTTGAAAAAACGCTCGGGCACGTTCCAGCAGCCCACATCGTCGTAGAGCAGGCGCACATCCACACCCCGCTGAGCGGCCTCAGCGAGGGCAGTGGCCACACGGCGTCCCACGTTGTCGTCCTCAATGATATACGTTTCGAGGAAAATGTACGAACGGGCCTCGGCAATGTCGTGCAACAAGGCGTCCACGAAGGCTGTGCCATCGGTGAAGAGCGTAGTTTCTCCCAAGGGTTGCAGAGGTGCATCGAATTCCTCTTCGCACAGGTGTTTCAGGGGAAGGAAAGGGTCGTTGGCAGCATCGCCAGCAGCATGGTGCCCCTCGTGGCGAACATGGGCAGAGAAACTACCACGGCGACGGCGATGACGGCGGCGCAGGCGCATATCGCGCCCAAAGAAATAGAATGCCACCAAGCCCACTACGGGGAGCAACACAATGGCTACCACCCAAGCGATGGTACGCTCGGGCTGGCGGTTCTGCAGCAGCACCACCAGCACCGTGCCTATGACCAACAGTAGGTATAGGCCGCTCAGCACCCATGCGAGAACTTCAGACATCATAACTTCGGCGGCTAAAATACGCCCTACTTTTGGAACGGAGTGCCTTGCCACACGTTTTTTTGCAAACAAGACTTTGAAAAACGCCCGTACTTTTATTGCAAAACGCGTTATTATTTGATAAAAAGGCGGGAATTACAAAAAAAATCCCTAAAACGTTTGCAGGGAAAAAGGGGAGCCCGTACTTTTGCATCGTCAAACGGGAAAACAAAGTTTTTTCATCTCTATATAAGTTCTGTGAGGCAACGTGCGTCGGGAGACGGATGTTGCTTTTTTGCGCCTCATCTCCCTACACGTTCTGTCCTGCCCGTTGCCGTACCGCCTCAAAGAGCAATACGGCGGCACTGACGCTCACATTCAGCGAGTCGAGCCGTCCGAGCATCGGGATGCGTATGTGGGCATCGGCAGCCTCGCGCCACTGCTGTGTGAGGCCCACGCTCTCTGTCCCCATCACGATGGCTGTGGGGCCGAGCATGTCGGTTGAATAATAAAGTTTGGAGTCTTGCAACTGCGCGGTGAGGATGCTGACACCACGCCCCTTGAGAAAGGCGATGCACTCGGCAGACGTACACGAGACAAGAGGCACCGTGAAGCGAGCACCGATGGAACTGCGGATGAGGTTGGGATTGCCCAAGTCGCAGAGCGGGTCGCAGACGAATACGGCATCAGCCCCTGCTGCATCCGCGCTGCGCAGCACCGCGCCGAGGTTTCCTGGCTTCTCCACGCTCTCAAGGACGATATACAAAGGCGCCTCGGTATGAGGCAAGTCGTCGGGCACCAACGTCTTTTCGCGCACCACAGCCAGCACGCCCTCTGTGCTTCCACGATAGGCCATCTTCGCATAAACGGCGGGGGCCACTTCTATGCAAGCGTGCGGAGAGAGCCCTTCGGGTGCAGCGTGGGCCAGGGGCGGACAGAAAAACAGCGTCTCAATCTCAAAACCGGCAGCCACGCACTGCCCCACCTCGCGCCGCCCTTCCACCACAAAGACCTTTTCGCGCTTACGCTCCGAGGCCTTTTGCTGCAAAGCGCACACACGCTTCACCATGGGGTTCTGCAAACTGCTTACAGTGGATGTATGCATGAGTCCTTGATTTCATTGAACGTTGAACATTGACCATTGACCATTCGCAATCGTCAGCCCGCCTATTGCAAACGTTGGGAGCGCGGGCGTCCCCGCCCGCCGGTATAGCCGGTATAGCAAATGGTCAACGTTCAATGGTCAATGGTCAACGGTAAACGGTAAACGGATTACTGAGGAATATGGTTCAGCACGCTGAGGGCTGTGACGCGGCTGTTGAAACGTCCAGCGCGGCGCAAGGGGAAGATGAGCGTGCGGACATGGAACATGCGCGGGCCACGGCGGTACACCTGCGGATGCCATTGCTGTGCAACACCATCGGCGGCAACAACTGCTGGGTCGCTACTCATGCGGTAACGCTGCGCATCACCAATGGCAAATAGTTCCTCGCGGTCCAGTTCCTCCTTCTTCTGCCCATTTACGAGCAGGCGCACCATGCCGCTGGTTCCCTGCACCGTGAGCGTCACTTGCCCACTCTCGGGGAGGCGGTAGTTGAATGTTTCAAGATAGCCATCACGAGCGAAGCCCACCTTGCCCTGTTCGGGATCGGCAAGGAAGAACTTGGCGTTCGCGCTCTCAAAGAGCACGGTGCCTTTGGCCTCGGGCTTGCAATCGAGGGTGAAAGAAACGCTATAGTCCCAGCCTATCTCCTCAAGAGCCGTGGTGTCGCCAGGGTTGAGGCTTTTCACAGCCAACACTTCGGCCTCTGCGCTACCGATGCGTCCCAGTTCGTTCACACCTGGTGCCTCGCTGAGCGTGCGGCGGCGGTTGTCCCAGTCAGTGTAAGGGAAGGTCACGCCGGTGCCGCTCCAGCATTTGGCAGCGAGTGTCTGCATGGCGGGGAACAGGCGGTGGTGGATATCTTTTACACTGATACCGTTGCCCACGTGGTCGTTCCACACAGCGAACATACCGCCGAGGATGGCGCTGTCGCCCTCTTCAAAAGTCTGGTTGCCGATGTGGGCTGGCGTCCAATTTTTGTAGAGGTTCTCTATCTTGAGATAATCGTTGTAATAACCTACGGCGGGCACAATATATACTGCGCCATCGGGGATGCTGACGAGTTTGTAGCCCAGTTCCTTCATGTCGCGGGGATTTGCGAAGCCATTGTACCAACAATTCATCACCACGCCATCTGCCTTGACGGGAGTGGTGCCCTTGGCATGGGTGAGTGCGCCCCACATGACTGCGGTCTTGCCGTAGCGCTCCACGAAGCGAATGTAGTGGTCGGTAAAGGCACGGAACTGCTCCACCACGGTCTGGTTAGCATTGCTGTACTCGTCGGTGCCTATGCACACACGCGGGCCGGCGAAAACGGGTTCGTCGCCTTCGAGATACTCCTTGAACAAGTCGTCAAGGAAGGTATATACCTCGGGATTGCCGAGGTCGAGGTGGTCCGCGCCGTACTGCTTGCTGGCGAGTGAGGGGCGGTAGTGCGTGAAAGCAAGGGAATGGGCCGTCACGTCGATTTCGGGGATGATTTCAACTCCACAATCGGCTGCCAAGGCACACAATTCGCGAAACTCACGCTTGGTGTAACTGCCATCGCGCGCCGTGAGCCCTGGATAGGTGTCGCACTCCATACGGAAAGCGGCGGGTGTTTGTGCCCAGTCGTCGCCAAAGAACTGCTTGAAGCCGTTGTCGTTGAGATGCACTTGAAGTACGTTCATCTTGTAGTACCCCATGATGCGCACCAATTGTTTCAGGTAGGCCATGGGGATGTACTTTCGCCCGCAGTCGAGCATGAAGCCTCTGTGTCCGTATTGCGGCTTGTCGGTCACGACGCCACAAGGCAGGGTGTGGCCAGCGGTCTGCTCCATCATTTGGAGCAAGGTACGCGTGCCCCAATAGAGGCCAGCCTCGGCAGGAGCGGTGATTTCTGCCGTTTCGCCGATGCGTATCTGATAGCCCTCGGTGCCAAGCGCGCGGAGGTCGTCCACCCGAAGCACAATGTCGCCTGGCTTTTCGCGTCCGGTGGCCACGGTGAGGTCAATGTTGAGCAGGAGTTTGGCATCGAGCGTCAGGCGGTTGGCCACAGCCTGCGCGGTCTTGTCTTTCTTGGGCACTACAACGCGCCCCGTGGTGGCGAAGATGCCCTCTGCGGGAGTCCATCCGCTCATTTCGGGAATGGTGAAGGGCTTGTCGCCCTGTGCGTGAAGTCCGATTGCTGCGAAAGCGAGCAGCAGCGTTGAAAGAAGTTTTTTCATGGCTTATGCGTTTTCGATTTGTGCTTTCAGGTCAAAGAGGTACTGCACGTTGCGTGTGAAGGTGGGGTTCTGCCCTTGGTGGCGGGCGATGTTGAGCAGGTAGTCCACCAGTTTCCTCACGTCGTGCGCCTGTTCGCCTTGCGCCAACGAGACGGTCTGAGGCAGGCGGTCGGCATTGGCATCATACCATGCGATGATATCGCTGATTGCTTCGGGGGAGTAAGGGTTCATGGTCGTCGTGTTTTGCTCAGACGGGCGGTGCGTATTTGGCCACCTGCTCACGGCAGTAGTCGGCGGTGACGCGCAGTTCGGTGATACCCTTTGTGGGGTCGGGGGCATCAAACATGGCCTCGTTCATGATGCGCTCTGTGATGCTCCGCAGCCCGCGTGCTCCGAGTTTGTAGGCAATGCTTTGCTCTACAATGAAGTCCAGGGCGTCGTCCTCGAACACCAGTTTTACGCCGTCCATCGCCAGCAGGCGGGTGTATTGCTTGACGATGCTATTCTTTGGTTCAAGGAGAATCTTGCGCAATGCCTCTTTGTCCAGGGGGCGCAGGGCGGTGATGACGGGCAGACGTCCCACCAGTTCGGGGATGAGTCCGAAGGCACGGAGGTCGCGGGCTTCGACATAACGCAGGAAGTCGGTCTCATCGGTGACACGGGCGGTGTTGCGCACGCTGTTGTAGCCTACGGTGCGCGAACCGAAGCGTCGTGCGATGCGCCGCTCTATGCCCTCGAATGCTCCGCCGCAGATAAAGAGGATTTCGCGGGTGTCCAGGTGCACATACTCCTGGTCGGGGTGTTTGCGTCCACCCTTTGGCGGCACGTTCACTACGCTACCTTCGAGAAGTTTGAGCAAGGACTGCTGCACGCCCTCGCCACCCACCTCGCGAGTGAGTGATGGGTTGTCCTGCTTGCGGGCTATCTTGTCGATTTCGTCAATAAAGACGATGCCTCGCTGGGCCTGAGCCTCGTTGTAGTCGCACACCTGCAAGAGACGCGAGAGGATGCTCTCCACGTCTTCGCCCACATATCCGGCCTCGGTGAATACTGTGGCGTCCACAATGGTGAAAGGCACATCGAGCAGGCGTGCTATGGTGCGTACAAGAAGTGTCTTACCCGTACCGGTGGGGCCGAGCATGATGATGTTGGATTTTTCCAACTCCACCTCGTCGCCATCGTTGCTCATACCCGCCTGCTCTTTGTGGCGAAGTCGTTTGTAGTGGTTATAAACGGCTACGGACAAGGTGCGTTTTGCATCGTCTTGCCCGATGACGTACTGGTCGAGGAAGGCCTTGATTTCTTGCGGTCGGGGCAGCGAATTGCCTTTTCTACGCGGTGCGCTGTGCTGTGTGTTGGTGTGGGTGGAATGCCGCTCCAATTCCGACTGTACCACGGAGTGGGCCTGGGTAGCGCAGTCGGAGCAGATGGCGGCATCGAGGCCCGTGAGCATCATGGGCACCTCGTTTTCCGAGCGTCCGCAAAAGGCGCAGTGTGTGTGGTTGCTCTTGTTCTTAGGCATTTCCTTGGGTTTATTGTTTCACGCCGCCCTTGATGAGCACGCGGTCCACCATGCCGTATTCTTGCGCCTCTTGCGCTGTCATCCAGTAGTCGCGGTCACTGTCGGCCCATACTTTGTCGAAATCGGTGTGTGAGTGGTTGGCGATGATGGTGTAAAGTTCTTTCTTGAGTTTCTGGATTTCGCGGGCTGTGATTTCTATGTCGCTGGCCTGCCCTTGTGCGCCGCCCATGGGCTGGTGTATCATCACGCGGCTATGTGTCAGCGCGCTGCGCTTGCCTTCTTCGCCTGCCACGAGCAATACGGCTGCCATTGAGGCTGCCATGCCTGTGCAGATGGTGGCTACGGGCGACTGGATGAACTGCATGGTGTCGTAGATGCCCAGTCCGGCATAAACGCTGCCACCAGGGGAGTTGATGTAGATGCTGATGTCTTTGCCAGGCTCGGCGCTGTCGAGGTATAGGAGTTGTGCCTGGAGAGTGTTGGCCGTATAGTCGTCAATCTCTGTGCCGAGGAAGATGATGCGGTCCATCATCAAGCGTGAGAATACATCCATCTGCGTCACGTTGAGTTGGCGCTCTTCAAGGATGTAGGGGTTGAGGTAGCGGCTCTGTGCCTTTATCACTCCGTCGAGGGCGATGCTGCTGATGCCAGTGCGGTCGACGGCGAACTTCTTGAAGTCTTTAATCATGATTTTCTGTTCTTTCGTGTGTGGTAGGGTTGATAAAAAAAGTGTACTTATGCAAAAAGCACGGAGGCGCGCAAACGGTGGTTGTGTATTGCGTGCCTCCGCGTCGTTTGCGTCGGGGATTAAGCTAAAATCGTGCCAAAGGCGTCCTTACGCTTTCTCGAAGAGTTTGTTGAACTCGTCGAGCGACACCTGTTTGCGCTCTATCTTTACTACGTTTTTGAGTGCGGCAGAGAGTTTGGTATCAATGGCTCTGTCGATGAGGCTGCGGCGCTGGTTTTCGTCTTGCAGCATTTTGTCGGCGTATTGCTTGAGGTACTCGTCGGGGATGTTGGTCATGCCGTATTGTGCGAACTGGAAGCGGGCGGCCTGTTGTGCGGTGGCCTGCAGTTCCTGCGGCTCCACCTTCACGGCTGTTTGCTCAATGAGGCGCTGACGTATCAGGTGCCACTGCAGTTCTGCGAGGCTCTTGTCGAACTCTTGGTCAATCTTCTCGGCTTCGTTCTCGTCGTTGGAGGCTTTGAGGATGCGACGCAGCAGTTCTTCGTCGAAGGGCAGTTTACCGAGGCGCTTCTCGAGATGTTCGCGCACATCAATGAGCAGGCGGTAGTCGCTGTCGGCGGCAAACTGCTGAGCGAGTTCTTCCTTGATGCGTGCGCGGAACTCGTCCTCGCTCTTCACGGCATCCTTTCCGTACACCTGGTCGAAGAGTTCCTGGTCCACGGGATGGGGTGCCATGCGCGAGATGTCGGTGATGGTGAACATGAATTCGCCGGTGTGCTTCACGGCTTCCTCCTTGGGCATCTTCAGTATGGCTCCCATCTCGGCCTCGTTGCCATCGTTGGCCACGGAGGGGTTGAAGATGACGCTGTCGCCCTTCATTGCACCCTCAAAATATGCCTTCTGGTCGTCGGCTTTGAAGTATTTGGGCATGAGGGACACCTCGTCGGCTGCCACACCGCCTTCTTTGGGGGCTTTGTTCTCGTCGAGTTCGCAGATGTTGCCTCGCAGCACGTCGCCATCCTCGTACTCCTTGGCCTCTACGGGGTGCATGGCACGCTGCTGAAAGCCTTTCACCTGCTCGTCCACGCGGGCGTCATCCACGGTGATGTCGTAGTAGGGTATCTGGTCCTTTGCAGTGAGTGTGGCGTCGAACTCAGGCTCGAGGGCCACGTCGAAGCGGAAGGTGAAGTCGTCCTGCGTCTCTATGCGTTGGGGCTCTTGCGTCTCGTCGGGCAGGGGCTGGCCGAGCACGGCGAGTTTTTCCTCGCGGATGTAGTCGAAGAGGGCTTTGGTGACAGCCTTGTCCACTTCCTCTGCTTTTATCGAGGGGCCTACGCGCTTCTTGATGATTCCCATGGGCACCATCCCTGGGCGGAATCCTGGGAGTTGGGCCTTCTTCCTATAGTCTTTCAGGGCCTTTTCCACCTGTGCGGCATAGTCGGTCTGCTGGATGTTCACTGTGATGAGACCGCGCTGAGCGGTGGGCTTGTCGAGCGTTACTTTCATTGTATTTGCTTCTGTGAAACGTGTGTTTGTTTATTTGTGGGCTGCAAAGGTAACACTAATTTACGAAATTGCGCAAAAACCAACGTGTTGCGATAGTTTTTTTAGGCGCGGGTGTAAGTTTTTAACCATTCTTTGGAAAAACGGGGTGGCAACGCGTACTTTTGTGTCCCCAACCGCCAAAACACATTCCACAACCATGTCTATCATGATTATCCTCAAACTGTTCGGCTCCTTGGCGCTGCTAATGTTCGGCATGAAGTCGATGAGCGAGAGTTTGCAGAAGATGGTTGGCGCACAGTTGCGTCACGTCCTGGGAGCGATGACAACAAACCGCTTCACGGGTATGCTCACGGGTATGTTTGTCACCGCCGCCGTACAGTCGAGCACCGCCACGACGCTGATGACCGTATCGTTCGTAAACGCGGGGCTGCTCACCCTGGTGCAGGCCATCAGTGTGATTATGGGTGCGCACATCGGCACCACGGTCACGGCGTGGATTATGTCGTTGGGCTTCGGGCTTGAGATTGCCGACTGGGTGTGGCCGGCGTTCTTCCTGGGCATCATCCTCATCTACATGAAGCGCCACCGTGTGGGCGGCGACTTCCTCTTCGGTGTGGCTTTCTTGTTCCTGGGCCTCGCTACGCTCAAGGAGTCGGTGGCCGACCTGGTGGCCGGAGAGACGGGAGAGGCTGTTCGCACATTTCTCGACTCCTTCAACGCTACCACGGCGGGCTATTCCCTGCTATTCCTGCTCGTGGGCACGGTGCTGACGCTCCTGGTGCAATCCTCGGCAGCCATCATGGCCATCACCATGACGCTCTGCGCGGCGGGGGTGCTACACATTGAGCAGGGCGTGATGCTGGTGCTGGGCGAAAACATCGGCACCACCATTACCTCCAACTTCGCTGCCCTGCATGCCAACACGCAGGCTCGGCGTGCTGCCTTTGCCCACATGAGCATCAACGTGCTGGGCGTGGTGTGGGTGTTCCTGCTGCTCAAACCTTTCTTCAGCGCGGTGTGTGCATTGGTGGGTTACGACGCTGCAATGCCTACCAGCGACCCCGCATTCCCCCTCCAAACCTCCCTCGTGCTGGCAGCATTTCACACTGCGTTCAACGTGTCGAACACCCTCTTGCTCATTTGGTTTGTGCCACAGATAGAGAAGTTTGTGTGCCGCGTCATCAAGCCCAGCCAGGCGGAGCGGGAGGAGGAAGACTCCAAACTTGAGTTCATCACCGGCGGCATGCTCGACACGCCCGAACTCTCCCTGCTCGCCGCACAGAAGGAAATCGCAGCGTTTGGCAAACGCATGGAAAAGATGTTCGGCATTTGCAAGACGCTGCTCGCACTCAAGAACGAGGACTTCGCCAAGCAATACACGCGCATCCAAAAATACGAGGCCATCAGCGACAACTTGGAGATGGAAATTGCCAAATACCTTGACGAAGTGTCGGAGGCCCCCTTGTCGCCCGAGTCGAAAGAGAAGATACGCTCCATGCTGCGCCAAATCAGCGAACTGGAGAGCATCGGCGACTCCTGTTTCAACATAGCCCGCACCATCAACCGCAAAATCACGGGCAACGAGCATTTCACCGAGCCCCAGAAGCAACGCATGCACCAGATGTTCACCCTCGTGGATGCCAGCCTCGAGCAGATGAACCGCCTGCTCTCTGGGCGCCGAGGCGACTTCGACATCAACCGCTCCTACACCATAGAGCACGAAATCAACAACTACCGCGACCAACTACGCTCGCAAAACATTCTCGACATCGACAACCACCAGTACAACTACGCCGTGGGCACAATGTACATGGACGTCATCAGCGAGTGCGAGAAGCTGGGCGACACCATCATCAACGTCATACAGGCACGCATGGGCCGCAAATGACCTCCCCCCGCGTCTGCCGCTCTGCCCCACCCCACCGCCATGCGCTGGACCGACCGCCTACGCAACGTCAAAATAGCCCTCGTGGCCACCGCCGTGCTCATCGTAGCGGCCTCGCTCTTCGTGTCGTACACCCTGACGCGCGACCTGCAAGAGGAGGAGAAGCGCAACGTAGGGGTATGGGCCGAGGCGATGCGCTCCATGGCCCAGGCCGACGAGAATACCGACCTCGCACTGGTGCTCAAGGTGATGGAGAGCAACCACACCATCCCCGTCATCGTGCTCGATGAGGCCGACAACCTGCTCGATTGCCGCAACGTGAGCCTCTCACGCCGCGAACTGCGCGACAGCGTGGCCAGCATACAAGCCCGCGCCCGCTCCATGCGCAAGGCGGGGCACATGATGCGCCTGGAACTCACCTCATCGGGCAACGGCGAGAGCCTCGGCACACTGCAAATCTGCTACGGCGAGAGCCTGATGCTGCAACGCCTGGCACGCTATCCCTACGTGCAACTCGGCGTGATGGCCCTCTTCCTGCTCATAGCCTTCTTCGCCATCCTATCCTCCAAACGCGCCGAGCAAAACCGTGTGTGGGTGGGCCTCTCACGCGAAACGGCACACCAACTCGGCACACCCATCAGTAGCCTCATGGCCTGGACACAAATCCTGCGCGACACCTATCCCCAGGACCCCATGATACCCGAGATGGAGACCGATGTGGAACGCTTGCAACTCGTGGCCGACCGCTTCTCAAAGATAGGCAGCCGCCCCGAACTCAAACGTGACAGGCTGGCCGATGTGGTACGCACCACAGCCGACTACATGCGCCGCCGTGCCCCCGAGCAGGTGAAGGTGAGCCTACGCATCGAGCACGAAGCAGCCGAGGCCGAAGCCATGCTCTGCGCACCGCTCTATCAGTGGGTGCTCGAAAACCTGTGTCGCAACGCCATCGACGCCATCCCCAACGGCATCGGGCGACTCAGCATCAGCCTGGCAGTGCGCGAGGGGCGAGCCCTCATCCTGGTCAGCGACACCGGCAAAGGCATCCCCCGCAAAGACTTCAAAAACGTGTTCCGCCCAGGGTTCACCACCAAGAAACGCGGCTGGGGCCTGGGGCTCTCCCTGGCCAAACGCATCATCGAGGAATATCACAGCGGCCGCATCTATGTGCGCGACAGCCAACCTGGCCACGGCACCACCTTCGCCATCGAGACCGATATTCTCTGACCGTTGAACATTGACCATCGAACGTTTGCTAAACCTTGCGATACCTGCGGGCGAGGACGCCCCAAAACACACAATTGAGGGCCACAGATATATGCTTGCGGCCCTCAAGTTGGTTTTTGGTGGGATGAAATGATGAGAGAGGTATCTTTATAAAAGGCGTCCGATCAAATCAGGGGTATGCCTGCCTCGTTGCATTCGCGGCGCATGGCGTCGGGCCAGATGCTGGCTTGTATCTCGCCGATGTGGGCCTTGCGCAGGTAGAGCATGCAGAGGCGCGACTGGCCGATGCCTCCGCCGATGCTCAAGGGGAGGGTGCCTTCGATGAGGCGGCGGTGGAAATAGAGCTGGGCGCGCTGCTGCTCTCCGGCTATCTCCAACTGACGGAGCAGGGCGGCTTTGTCCACGCGAATGCCCATCGAACTGATTTCGAAACTCTGCTCGAGGACATCGTTCCACACCAGGAGGTCGCCGTTGAGTCCTAGGTAGCCTTCTTCGTTGGGGGTGCTCCAGTCGTCGTAGTCGGGCGCACGTCCATCGTGGGGCTTGCCATCGCAAAGCTCTCCGCCGATGCCGATGACGAACACTGCGCCATGCTGCTTGCACACTTCGCCCTCGCGCTCCTTGGGGGTGAGGCTGGGGTACTGACGGGCAAGTTCTTCGGCATGGACGAAGGTGACTTTCTCGGGCAGGTGGGTGCCCAGCACGGGGAAGCGCTCTGTGATGAGGAACTCGGTGCGGAGCATGGCGTAGTAGATGTTTTTGACCACTTTCTTGAGATAGGTCAGGGTGCGCTGCTCGGGGTTGATGGTCTGCTCCCAGTCCCACTGGTCCACGTAGAGGGAATGGATGTTGTCCAACTCCTCGTCGGCACGAATGGCGTTCATGTCGGTGTAGAGGCCATAGCCAGGCTTGATGTGCTGGTCGGCGAGGGTGAGGCGTTTCCACTTGGCCAGTGAGTGCACCACTTCGGCCATCTCGTCGCCGAGGTCTTTGATGGGGAATCGCACGGGGCGCTCTGTGCCGTTGAGGTCGTCGTTGATGCCCAGGCCACCGCGCACGAAGAGTGGCCCCGTGACGCGCCGCAGGTGCAAGCCCGTGGCGAGGTTGTCCTGGAAGAAGGCCTTGATGAGTTTGATGCCTTGTTCGGTCTCGTCGCGCCCGAGCAGCGGGCGGTAGTCCTTTGGTTTGATTAACTGTGCCATTGCTTACTTTTTGAAAGTACGCAGCAAAAATACGTTTACACGGTGTAAAAGAAAGAACAAAGGAAAAATCTTTTTGTACTATTACGGTTTTTAGGGGCGCGTGGGCGTTTTTTGTAAGTTTGATTGAGCATTTTCTTGTTTGTTGTGTGGAATTTTGTACTTTTGCCGCCGCAAATGCGCTGGGGCGGTGCGTTTTTTCGCCGAGCCTGCTGCCTGCATTGAGGCTCCGTAGCTTAGCTGAATAGAGCGTCAGATTCCGGTTCTGAAGGTCCAGGGTTTGAATCCCTGCGGAGTCACACAACAAGGATACAGAATGGCCGATAAGCGCTTGTGGCGAAATTGGCAGACGCGCCAGACTTAGGATCTGGTGACGCAAGTCGTGCAGGTTCGAGTCCTGTCAGGCGCACACAGTCCATTCTCTCTTTATCCCACAGCCCCCGCGAGTATGCCGCATGGCTACCGTCGGGGCGGTTTTTCTTTCTTTTAGGAGCAGAATTGTGCCCCTTCGTGCGCTTTTTGGCACTCGGGGAGGGGTTTTCGGCGGCGGAAGTGCTACTTTTGTGGCCGAAACGAAAAACGCACCGCTTTTTTTTAACAGACAAAAGTCCCGTGTACATCGTAACCGCTGGAAACATGGGGAGCGGCAAGACCACCCTGACGCGGATGCTCTGCCAGCACTATGGCTGGACACCGCGCTACGAACAGGTGGCGGCCAACCCCTATATCGAAGACTACTACAAGGACATCCCGCGATGGGTGCTGGGCATGGAGGTGTTCTTCCTCAAGGAACGCTTCCGCGACCTGCTGGCTATCAACGCAGCCTGCGAGAAGGAGACGCTCATACAGGACCGCTCCATCTTTGAAGGCGTGTATGTGTTTGCCAAGAACAACTATGAGATGGGCAACATGCAGACGCGCGACTTCGAGACGTACATGGAACTCTTTGAAAGCATGATGATGGTAGCCCGACAGCCCGACCTGATGATTTACCTGCGTGCCAGTGTGCCCCACCTGGTGGCAAACATTCAGAAGCGCGGACGCGACTACGAGCAAGGGCTGGCCATAGAGTACCTGCGAGGGCTGAATGAGAACTACGAGGACTTCATCTTCAACCAATACAAGGGCGAATGCCTCGTCATCGACGTGGACAACCTGGACTACGAGCACAACGCTGCTGACTTCAAACAGATCGTGGACCGCATCGACGCACGCCTCTTCGGGCTGTTCAAGTAAAAAAAGAGTGTACACCACCACGCACGCCAGATTTTCATCCATACCTATTTATATATATAGACTATGCACATCGCAATCGCAGGAAACATAGGCAGCGGTAAGACCACCCTGACCAAGATGCTGGCCAAGCACTACGGCTGGCAGCCGCGCTTTGAACCCGTGGAGCACAACCCGTACCTGGACGACTTCTATGCCGACATGAGTCGCTGGTCGTTCAACCTGCAGGTGTATTTCCTCAACAAGCGCTTCAAGGAAGTGGTGGAAATCAGCAAGTCGAAAGACGTCATCGTGCAAGACCGCACCATCTTTGAGGACGCGCGCATCTTTGCCCCCAACCTGCACGACATGGGCATGATGAGCGACCGCGACTTTCAGAACTACACCGACCTGTTCGACCTGATGATGTCGCTCGTGAGGCTGCCCGACCTGATGATTTACATCCGCAGCACCATCCCCAACCTCGTGGCGCAAATACAAAAGCGCGGACGCGACTTCGAAAAGAGCATACGCATTGACTACCTGCAAGGGCTCAACGAGCGCTACGAAAACTGGATTGCCGGATACAAGGGGCACCTCATCATCGTGGACGGCGACAACCTCAAGTTTGAGGGCAGCCAAGACTCCTTCCGCCAAGTGACCGACATGATTGATGCACAACTCTACGGGCTCTTCCCGATGGAGTAGTTCATATTGATAGTAGTTATGAGGGGTAGGTAATCTTGGGGAGTTATGAAAGGGAGTTATAAGGGGCCGATAGGTTTTTGCAGTTCCTGTTCTCCTCATCAAGAATAATGTTCTCGTATTGCTTAGTTGTATCGTTATCATATGACGCAAAGTTTTCAAGATATCATTGCATGGCAAAAAGCTCATGAATTTGTGCTGTTGGTTTATAAAACTACACGAAACTTCCCCGCATTTGAGAGATACGCCCTTGCCTCTCAGTTCCAACGGGCGGCTGTCTCAATTGCTGCGAACATAGCGGAGGGGTATAAGAGAATCAGCAATGCAGACAAGCTTCGGATGTACAACATTTCCCAAGGAAGCTTAGAAGAGTGTAGATACTACATTATTCTTGCCAATGACTTAGGTTATATTGACGAAGACATCACCCAAAACCTGAATTACGCATTATATGATGCAAGCCGTTTTCTCAATGCTTATTGCAAGAGCATAAAAGAAAAAGACTTCAGTCATCAGATTTAACCATTCCTCTGATATATCCGTGCCCCCTGTTGCATAAACTATCGGCCCTTTATAACTCCCCAAGTTTAACTCCCCCCATAACTCCCAAAGATTAACTCCCCCAAAAACATCCCCCCCCAAGACTTATGACCGACCGACTTTACATCTTCGACACCACACTGCGCGATGGCGAGCAAGTGCCTGGTTGCCAACTCAATACGGTAGAGAAAATCCAAGTGGCCAAGCAGTTGGAGAAACTCGGCGTGGACGTCATTGAAGCAGGCTTCCCCATCAGTTCGCCAGGCGACTTCCACAGCGTGATAGAAATCTCCAAAGCAGTGACCTGGCCCACCATCTGTGCCCTGACACGTGCTGTGGAGAAAGACATTGACTGCGCGGCCGAAGCCCTGCAATACGCCAAACGCAAACGCATCCACACCGGCATAGGCACCAGCGACATGCACATCAAGTACAAGTTCAACTCCACCCGCGAGGAAATCATAGAGCGCGCTGTGGCAGCCGTGAAATATGCCAAGCGATATGTGGAAGACGTGGAGTTCTACGCCGAAGATGCTGGACGCACCGAGAACGAGTACCTGGCACGCGTTGTAGAAGCCGTTATCAAGGCTGGAGCCACCGTGGTGAACATCCCCGACACCACGGGCTACTGCCTGCCAGCAGAATACGGTGCAAAGATAAAGTACCTGATGGAACACGTGGACGGCGTGGACAAAGCCATCCTCTCCACCCACTGCCACAACGACCTGGGCATGGCCACCGCCTGCACCCTGGAAGGTGTGCTGAACGGTGCTCGGCAGGTGGAGGTCACCGTGAATGGCATCGGCGAGCGTGCTGGAAACACCAGCGAGGAGGAGATAGCCATGATACTCAAGTGCCACGCCCACCTCGGCATTGTGACCAACATCAACACCCAGCGCATCGCAGCCACCAGCCGCATGGTCAGTTCGCTGATGAACATGCCCGTACAGCCCAACAAAGCCATCGTGGGGCGCAATGCCTTTGCCCACAGCAGCGGCATCCACCAGGACGGGGTGCTGAAGAACGTACAGACCTACGAAATCATCGACCCCAAGGACATCGGCATCGGCGAGGGCTCCATCATCCTCACCGCCCGCAGTGGCCACGCCGCGCTCAAGCATCGCCTCGAGGCACACGGTATATCGCTCGACGGGGAACGCCTGGACCAGGTGTACGAGGAGTTCCTGCGCCTGGCCGACAAGAAGAAGGAAGTCACCGACGACGACGTGCTGATGCTCGCCGGAGCAGACCGTGCTGAGAGTCGTAGCATCAAGGTGGTGAACCTGCAAGTGACCGGCGGCGTGGGCGTGCGCCCCGTGGCAGCCATCACACTCGACATTGCCGGCGAGCGCTTCAGTGCTGCAGCCGAGGGGAATGGTCCTGTAGATGCTGCCATCAATGCCTTGAAACAAATCATACGCCGCAAGATGACGCTCAAGGAATTCACCATCCAAGCCATCAACCGCGGCTCGGACGACGTGGGCAAGGTGCACATGCAGGTGGAGCACGATGGCAACCTCTACTATGGCTTTGGTGCCAGCACCGACATCATCGCCGCCAGCGTGGAGGCCTATGTGGACTGCATCAACAAGTTTAGGAAGTGAGATAGATGTCGCTCTACCCCAAATGGCTCCTCGTGCTGGCAGGCACTAACCTGCTGAGCCTGCTGCTCTCGGTGTTCTACCTCTTCGGCGGAGTGGCACCATGGGCTGATAGTGCGAGCGGGGTGGTGCGCGTGGCGGGATATGTTGCTGTCCAGGCGCTGTGGATTATTCCTGTGGTGTGCTTCTTTGGTGCATTGCGGGCTCACGACCATGGTCATCCCTGGCTTGCTGCTTTCGTTGCGCTGGCAGGCATTGCCCTGGGGGGGCTGGGGCTGATACTCCTGTTCTGATAAATAACTTCCCAAAAAGAATAACTTCCCAAGCATAACTACTAAAAACCCCATGAACACGCTTTTTGACAAAATATGGGACGCCCACGTGGTGCAGCATGTGGAGGATGGCCCTGACCAACTCTACATCGACCGCCTCTATTGCCACGAGGTGACGAGCCCGCAGGCTTTTGAGGGGCTGCGCAGGCGTGGCATTCGTCCCTTCAGGCCTGAGCGTATCACTTGTATGCCCGACCACAACATCCCCACCCTGTGCCAGTCGGAGCCTATCGCTGACCCTGTGGGGCGGCGGCAGGTGGAGACCCTGGCTGCTAACACTGCCGAGTTTGGGCTGACGCACTATGGCTTGTGCGACCCGCGCAGTGGCATTGTCCATGTGGTGGGGCCTGAGCGTGGCTTGACACAGCCTGGGATGACGATTGTGTGCGGTGACAGCCACACCAGTACGCATGGCGCGGTGGGGGCTGTGGCGTTCGGTATAGGCACGAGCGAGGTGGAGCAGGTGATGGCTTCACAATGCATTCTGCAATCCAAGCCCAAGACGATGCGCATCACGGTGGATGGCAGGCTCGGAAGAGGTGTGACAGCCAAAGACCTGGCGCTCTTCTTGATGAGCCGCCTTACCACTGCGGGTGCTACGGGCCATTTCATAGAATATGCTGGCGAGGCAGTGCGTGGTCTGACCATGGAGGGTCGCTTGACGCTGTGCAACCTGAGCATCGAGATGGGTGCTCGCGGCGGCATGGTGGCTCCCGATGAGGTGACTTTTGCCTACCTCAAGGGACGTCTTGAAGCCCCGCAGGACAAGGCGTGGGATGAGGCTGTGGAGCGATGGAAGGGGCTCAGTAGTGATGCGGATGCGGTGTTCGACAGGGAGGTGCGTTTCTCCGCTGCCGACATTGCTCCGATGGTGACCTATGGCACCAATCCTGGTATGGGCATCGCCATCGATGGCACGATTCCTGAGCCTGTCACTGAGAGCGATGCCAAAGCCCTGAGATATATGCAGTTTCGAGGTGGTGAGCGCATGTTGGGCAAGCCTATCGACTATGTGTTTCTCGGAGCGTGCACCAACGGGCGCATTGAGGATTTCCGAGCCTTTGCCTCGGTGGTGAAGGGGCGGCGCAAGGCCGATGGTGTGACAGCGTGGCTGGTGCCGGGCTCGTGGCAAGTGTTGCAGCAGGTGGAGCAAGAGGGCATTGGGCAGGTGCTGCGTGATGCTGGCTTTGAGGTGCGTCAGCCTGGTTGCTCGGCTTGTCTGGCTATGAACGACGACAAGGTGCCTGCGGGTAAACTCTGTGTGAGCACCAGCAATCGCAATTTTGAGGGCAGGCAGGGCGCTGGGGCTCGCACTGTGCTGGCCAGTCCGCTCACTGCAGCAGCCGCCGCTGTGAGGGGATGTATCGCCGATGCGAGAGAACTTCTCTTTTGATTGAATACCGCAGTTCCCGTGTGCTAAACCACCAATACCTGCGGGCGAGGACGCCCGCGCTCCCAACGTTTGCAAACGGCGGGTAGAGGGGGGAGCAAACGTTTTAATCCTAAAAAACTGAAAAAATGAATCGCATTTTCATCACAACCTTCTGCGCGTTCTTCCTCGCAGCCTGTATGAGCGCGGGGGCACAGAAACCTATCAGCCGCAAGCAGTGGAAGAAGACCACGCGTGTGGTTTACACCTACCACAGCAGTTCGGCCATCGACCCCGATAAGCGCGACTACTCCATCAGTGTGGACCGCGACAGCATCATCGTGCGCGTCTCTGCCCCCGATGGCCGGCGCGGGGCGATGTGCTTTGAGTCCTCGCCCGAGCAGTTTGGCGTGCTGAAAAATCGCCTGGAGGCTCAGGGGCTGGGCTTGAGGCAGGAGGAGGGGATTATCCCGCTGGGTGGCAGCATGGAGCGCATTGAGTGCTTTGCTGGCTCGGTGGATGCCTACTTTTCTGCCTTTCGCACGGGGGGTGAGGGCACGCTCTTGTTGAAGGAGGGCGAGCCTTACGATGCCTTCTCCGAGGTGTTGGACATCCCTGTGAGCGAGATTATTCACCAGGTGGCCCCACCTCTGCCTCGTGAGGAGAACGTGCTGGTGCGGCGCATCACGCTCTCGGAAGAGGAATGGGGGCTGGTGGACTTTGTGCGCTACTCTTTCACCGACGCCTCGCTGCCGCCCGAGTATCACCGCAGTTACTCCATCGCCTTCAGCCCCGACAGTGCCACGGTGGCGGTGTGGAGTTATGGCGAGCAGTTGCTGCAGGAGTCGTATCCCTTCACACCCGAGCGTTTTGAAGCGTTGAGGGCCGACCTCATGGCGCAGGGATTCAGCAGCGGGAAGCCCAGCGATGAGCCTTTGCCTACGGGGGGCACGTCGGAGGGCGTGGGATTCTTCTGCGGTGAGAAATGCCTCTTCTCCGCCTCGGCCTACGCAGGCATTGGCACGCTCCAGGTGGAACGTGGTGGGGCGGGGAGCGTTTTTAGCAAATACTTGCCCGAACCGATAGACAACATCATAGACCGCACAAGAACCGACCGATGAAACAGCCTCTCACACGCTTGCAGAGCACCTGTGTGCCGCTGCTGCTCGACAACATTGACACCGACCAAATCATCCCTGCCCGCTTCCTGAAAGCCACAGGGCGTGAGGGCTTCGGAGAGAACCTCTTTCGTGACTGGCGCTACGACAGTGCTGGTCGGCCCTTGCCCTTTGTGATGAACGACGCGGCCTATCGGGGGGCTTCCATCCTGGTGGCGGGCGAGAACTTCGGGTGTGGCTCCAGCCGCGAGCATGCTGCCTGGGCCATTGCTGATGCAGGGTTCAGGGTGGTGATAGCCAAATCGTTTGCCGACATTCATCGTCAGAACGAACTCAACAACTTTGTGCTGCCCCTGCAGGTGAGCCCCGAGTTCCACGCTACGCTGGTGGAGGCCATCGGACGCGATGCCAGCACCACAGTGACCATCGACCTGCCCCAGCAGACAGTCACCCTCGATGCCACGGGGCTCACGGAGCATTTCAGCATCAATGGCTACAAGAAATACTGCCTGCTCCATGCCCTCGATGACATCGATTTCCTGCTTGAAACCCAACAAAAGATACTGCGCTATGAAACTGAACATTGCACTACTGCCCGGTGATGGCATAGGTCCTGAAATCAGCCAGCAAGGGCACGCTGTGCTCGAGGCCGTGGCTCAGCGTTTTGGCCACAAGTTCACCTTCAGGGAAGCCCTGGTGGGTGCTGCTGCCATCGATGCTGTGGGCGACCCCTTTCCGGAGGAGACCTATCAAATCTGCAAAGAGGCCGATGCCGTGCTCTTCTCCGCCGTGGGCGACCCTAAGTACGACCTCAACCCCGATGCTCGGGTGCGTCCTGAGCAAGGATTGCTGGCCATGAGGAAGCGGCTGGGTCTGTTTGCCAACATCAGGCCTGTACAGACGTTTCCCGCCCTGCTCCATCTCTCGCCATTGAGAGAGGAACTGGTGCGTGGGGCCGACTTTGTGTGCATCCGCGAACTCACAGGCGGTATGTACTTCGGAGAGAAACACGAGGGCAGGGATGAGGCCTGGGACACCAACCGCTACACCCGAGAGGAAGTGGAGCGCATCCTGCATGTGGCCTATCAGATGGCACGTCGGCGCAGGGGCAGGCTCACTGTGGTGGACAAGGCCAACGTCCTGGCCAGCAGCCGCTTGTGGCGCAGCGTGGCGCAGCAGATGATGGGGCACTACCCCGATGTGGAGACGGAGTTCATGTATGTGGACAACGCCGCGATGCGCATGATTCAGGAGCCGCGCTACTTCGATGTGATGGTCACCGAGAACACCTTTGGCGACATCCTCACCGACGAGGGCTCGTGCATCAGTGGCTCGATGGGCTTGCTGCCCAGTGCCAGCACGGGTACGGGCACGCCGCTCTTTGAGCCCATCCATGGCTCGTGGCCTCAGGCTCGGGGCAAGAACATTGCCAACCCGTTGGCACAGATACTCTCGTGCGCCATGCTGCTGGAACACTTCGGGCTCATCGAGGAGGCAGAGGCAGTGCGCCGTGCGGTGAACGACAGCCTGGAGGCTCAGGTGTGTACGCCCGACATACAGGTGCCAGGCGTAGAACCCCTGGGCACTCGCGAGGTAGGAGCCTGGGTGGCAGAGCGGGTTTTTGCACATTGAACATTGACCATTGAACATTGCAATCGTCAGCCCGCCTATTGCAAAGGCTGGGAGCGCGGGCGTCCCCGCCCGCAGGTTTGCTTTCAGCGTTAATGCGGGCGAGGACGCCCGCGCTCCCAACGTTTGCAATAG
>JAFSWM010000111.1 GCA_017444485.1 Bacteroidaceae bacterium
CACCTCGCCGAGTTCTGGATGATTGAGCCCGAAGTGGCTTTCATCGACCTCGAAGAGTTGCAGGACATCGAGGAGGACTTTATTAAGTATTGTGTGCGCTGGGCGCTCGAACACTGCACCGACGACCTCGACTTCCTCAACAAGATGATCGACAAAAGCCTGCTGGAGCGGCTACGCAGTGTCATCGCCACCGACTTCGTGCGCTTGGACTACACCGAGGGCATCCGCATCCTTGAAGAAGCCGTTGCCGCTGGACGCAAGTTTGAATTCCCCGTGTCGTGGGGCATGGACCTAGCCAGCGAACACGAGCGCTACCTCGTGGAGGAACACTTCAAGAAGCCCGTCATCATGAGTGGCTACCCCAAGGAAATCAAAGCCTTCTACATGAAGCAAAACCCCGACGGACGCACCGTGCAAGGCACCGACGTGCTTTTCCCACAGATTGGAGAGATCATCGGCGGCAGCGTGCGTGAGGAAGACCTCAACAAGTTGCAGGCACGCATTGACGAACTGCAAATCCCGATGAAGGACATGTGGTGGTACCTCGACACGCGTCGCTTCGGCTCATGTCCCCACGGCGGCTTCGGCCTTGGCTTCGAGCGCCTGATGCTCTTCGTTACGGGTATGCAGAACATCCGCGACGTGATCCCCTTCCCCCGCACACCCGGGCAGGCAGAGTTCTGAACCCGCTTCAAGCGACCTTGCAACCGTGAATACCACAACCGCAAGGCCGAGAAAGAGGGTAGGGGAGAGGCCCTAAATGCTCCTCATCACATCTGTAACATAATTGTAACACGCTGCGGCGAGTCTGAACGGCTCGCCGCAGTTATTTTTGCAAGCGGAAGCCAAAACGCTTATCGGCTTCCCGTATCAACCTCTTTATATGGAAACGACAACAGACTACGTGGCCTTAGGAATTAAAGTCCTTGGTGCACTGGGATTGCTCATCTTCGGCATGAAGATGACGAGTGAGAGTTTGCAAAAATTGGCGGGTAAGCGACTCAGGCACGTGCTGGGCCGCATGACGTCGAACCGCCTGGCCGGTATTTTCACTGGCGCGATGGTTACCGCGGCGGTGCAGTCCTCTTCGGCCACCACCGTGATGACGGTATCCTTCGTCAGTGCCGGACTGCTGACATTGGCACAGGCCATATCAGTGATTATGGGTGCGAACATCGGCACCACACTCACGGCATGGGTGATGTCGCTGGGTTACAGCGTGGACCTGACGATGATGGTATTTCCTGCGTTTGTCATCGGTGTGTTGCTCATCTACAGCAAGCGGCGCAGAAGCGTGGGCGACGTGATCTTTGGACTGGCCTTTATGCTCCTCTCGCTCGTGATGCTCAGCACGGCGGGCAAGGAACTCGACCTGGCCGGAAATCCTGCGGCGGTGGGCTTCTTTGCCTCGTTCAACACGGGGAGTCACCTCACCATATTGAGTTTTCTTGCCATCGGCACGCTGATCACGTGCGTCGTGCAGTCTTCTGCGGCAGTAATGGCACTGACCATCCTGCTCTGCTCCTCGGGCGTGCTGCCCATACATCTCGGCATCGCGCTGGTGATGGGTGAGAACATCGGTACAACAGCCACGGCCAATATCGCAGCGCTCGGGGCGGGCATACAAGCGCGCCGCGCGGCGATGGCTCACCTGCTCTTCAACCTCTTCGGCGTGCTCTGGGTGCTGATACTTTTCTATCCCTTCACCAACATGATTTGCCACCTTGTGGGCTACGATCCCAATGGTGCGCCGCGCCCTGAACGCCTGCCGGTGGTGCTGGCCATGTTCCACACCTGCTTCAATATCGCCAACACCCTTGTGCTCATCGGTTTCGTGCCGCAGTTGGAACGCCTGGTGTGCTACATACTCCCCGAACGTGCTGTTGAGGAAGAAGAGGAGGGCGTAAGCCTGCGCTACATTCAAAGTTCGCTCGTGCAGACACCAGAACTTTCTGTCTTGCAGGCACAACGCGAGACGGCTCACTTTGCCCGCAGCGTGCAGGCTATGTTTAGCGACGTCAGGGCCTTGTTTGAGGAGCGCGACGCCGATAAATTCCTTGAGACCTTCACCAAAATAGAACGGCAGGAAGATGCCACCGGCCGCACCGAGGCTGCCATCGCCCACTACCTGGAACAACTGGGCACCGATCACCTCAGCGACCACACCAAGCGCAAGGTGGCTTGCATCCTGCGCGAGATCGGAGAGTTGGAGAGTATCGGCGACGCCTGCTACAACATGGCGCGCACGCTGCACCGCTTCAACATGAGGCAGTCTCAGGGGCAGACACCGCTGGTGGCGTTCACCGACTGGCAGGCCAGCCAACTGCGTGCCATGATGCAGCATGTGGACGACGCCCTCACACAAATGAACCGCGTGCTTTCCGAGAAGCGAGATAAAGGCAGCGTGAGCCTCACGTTCCGGCTGGAAGAAGACATCAACGCTCTGCGCGTGCGCCTCAAGGCCGACAACATCCGCGCCGTGGGCAACCACCAATACGACTACGCGCTAGGCACCGTGTTTATGGACCTGGTGCAGGAATGCGAAAAACTCGGCGACTACGTGGTCAATGCCGTACAAGACCGCGTGGGCCGCTGACTTAGCAAAGACCGCCGCGAAAACAAAGCAAACCGCCGCGCGGAGCATCCCCGCCATTGCGATTTTCGCCATCAGTCCCACCCCGTTGAGCATCGGCGCGGGTGGGACCTTTTTCAATATTTTCGCATTTTTATCAAAAATGTTTGTCAGTTTCGGAGGAACACCGTACTTTTGGATTTTGAAAACTGAAGTTAGCAATCCGACAAGCCTCGCAAGGGCCCTGAACACTGTACGCTTCAGGCTGATAATGCGCTTACGAACAAGGAGATAAACGTATCATTCTATAATCACAAATAAAATCACAGGCTATGCCCTACTTACATTTCGACAAGACGCAGATGACCAACCTGCAGGACAGCCTCTTCAAGGAGTTGCTGATCACCAACAGGCAGGGTGCATACTGCTCTACGACGCTTGTGGGGTGCAACATCCGCAAGTACCACGGACTGTTGGTGGTGCCCGTTCCCGAGATCGACGACGAGCGGCATGTGCTGCTCTCCTCGCTCGACGAGACCGTCGTTCAGCACGGGGCGGAGTTCAACCTCGGTCTGCACCGCTACCAAGGCGGGCACTACAGCCCCAACGGGCACAAGTACATCAGCGCGTTTGACTGGGATAAAGTACCCACCTGGACCTATCGTATCGGAGGTGTCACCCTGCGTAAGGAGATTGTGTTCCGTCGCAAGGGCGGCTACCAACTCCTGGTGCGCTACACTGTTGTGGATTCCGGTGCGCTCACTACGCTTAGGTTGCGCCCGATGCTCTCCTTCCGCAGCGTTCGCCACTGGACCCATCAGAACAACGTGGCCGACACGGGCTACACCGAGGTGGACCAGGGCGTTTGCATGAAGTTGTACGCCGGTTATCCCGAACTCTACATGCAGACCAACGTGCCTGCACGCTTCGTCTATGAAGGCGACTGGTACAGGGGGCTGGAATACCCCAAGGAGGCCGAGCGCGGATACTACGATGTGGAGGATGCCTTCGTTCCTGGCTACTTCGAGGTGGACCTCAAGAAGGGGGAGAGCGTGGTGTTCAGCGCTGGCACGCAGGAAGCCAAGGCTGCCAAATTAGAGATGAGCATGGAGGCCGAGAAGGTAGGGCGCGACAGCCGCGACAGTTTCTTCCACTGCCTCGTGAACGCCGCCCATCAGTTCCGCGTGGAAAAGGACGATGAACTCTATATGCTCGCAGGCTTCCATTGGTTCAAGGCACGTGCCCGCGACACGTTTGTGGCCTTGCCGGGCTTGACGTTGGCCATCGGCGAGAAAGACCGCTTCGAGCAGTATATGGCCACGGCAGAGAAAGCCCTGCGCGACTATATCGCTGGCCGCCCCATCAGTGTGGACATCGCCGAGACCGAACAGCCCGATGTGCTGCTCTGGGCCGTATGGTGCCTGCAGCAATACGGCAAGTTTGTGGGGCGCAAGGAGTGCTACACACGCTATGGCAAACTGCTGGCCGACATCGTGGATTTCATCTGGGTGGGCAAGCACGAGAGCCTCTTTGTGCACGACAACGGCCTACTCTACACCAACGGCGGACGCGAGAAACCCCTAACGTGGATGAATAGCACGGCAGGCGGTCGCCCCATCGTGCCTCGCACGGGCTACATCGTGGAGTTCAATGCCCTGTGGTACAACGCCTTGAAGTTCTATGAGCAGTTGTTCTCCGAGTTTGGCACAGAGTCCGAGAAGGCCAAAGCAGGAAAGGCGGGCAAATCCGCCGAGCAGGTGGGTGAAGCCTTCCGCGAGACGTTCCTCAACGAACATGGCTATCTCTTCGACTATGTAGACGGACAGACGGCAGACTGGAGCGTACGCCCCAACCAACTGCTGGGCATCGCCCTTGATTTCTGTCCGCTCGACCTCAAGGAGCGCAAGAGCGTGCTCGACATCTGCACCAAGGAACTCGTCACGCCGAAGGGCATCCGCAGCCTCTCGCCCAAGAGCGGCGGCTACACTCCCCTCTACACCGGTTCGCAGCCTCAGCGCGACCAAGCCTACCACCAAGGCACCGCATGGCCGTGGCTCACGGGTTTTTACCTCGAGGCCTACCTGCGTGTCTATAAGATGAGCGGTGTGAATTACATCGAGCGGCAACTCATCGGGTTCGAGGAAGAACTGTTCTACCACAGCCTTGGCACGATTCCCGAACTCTTCGACGGCAACCCGCCCTTCCACGGACGTGGCGCGGTGTCGCTGGCTATGAACGTGAGCGGCATACTACGAGCCATTCGTATGATTGAAAAGTACCAGAGAGAAGAATAACAACCGCCGTAGCCTCCGCATCCGTTTCAGCGGTGCGGCGCACAAAGGCTACTTAAACGCTAACCCAGCAAGAACAAAACCTGAACCTATGAAAGTTTTAATGTTCGGGTGGGAGTTCCCCCCCCATATCCTCGGCGGTCTCGGTACAGCCAGTTACGGCATCACCAAGGGCCTCTCGGCAATCCCCGACATGGACATCACGTTCTGCATCCCCGCTCCGTGGGGCGACGAGGACAAGAGTTTCATGAACATCATTGGCATGAGCCAAGTGCCCATCGTTTGGAAAGACGTGAGCCGCGAAGAGGTGCAGGAGCGCATTGGCGATAAGATGTCGCCCGACCTCTACTACGCCCTGCGCGACCATATCTACGCTGATTTCAACTATCGGCAGACCGACGACCTCGGTTGCATACAGTTCTCGGGCAAGTATCCCGACAACCTTCAGGACGAGATCAACAACTACAGCATCGTGGCCGGTGTCATAGCCCGTCAACAGGAGTACGACATCATCCACGCCCACGATTGGCTCACATATCCCGCCGGCATTCACGCCAAGCAGGTGAGCGGCAAGCCCCTGGTCATCCACGTCCACGCCACCGACTTCGACCGCTCGCGCGGCAAGGTGAACCCCACGGTCTATGGCATTGAGAAGGACGGTATGGACCACGCCGACTGCATCATGTGCGTCTCCGAACTCACACGCCAGACGGTCATCAACCACTACCACCAGGACCCCGCCAAGTGTATCGCTATGCACAACGCCGTCTATCCGCTCGACCCCGAGATCAAGGAGTTTGTGGACATCCCCATTGAGAACGCTGCCGAGCGCGACAAGGTGGTCACCTTCCTCGGGCGTATCACCATGCAGAAAGGCCCAGAATACTTCGTTGAAGCCGCTGCAAAGGTGCTCAGCCGCACCAAGGGAATCCGCTTCTGTATGGCAGGCAGCGGCGACAAGATGAACGAGATGATTGACCTCGTGGCCAAGAAGGGCATCGCCGACAAGTTCCACTTCCCCGGATTTATGAAAGGGCACCAAGTCTTTGAGGCATTCCGTGAGAGTTATGTCTATGTGATGCCCAGCGTGTCCGAGCCCTTCGGCATCAGTCCCCTCGAAGCCATGCAGTGTGGCGTGCCCAGCATCATCAGTAAGCAGAGCGGATGTGCCGAGATACTCACCAACTGCGTGAAGACTGACTATTGGGACATTGACGCCATGGCCGACGCCATTTATGCCCTCTGCACGTACCACAGTTACCACCACTATCTCAAGGAGGAGGGACGCAAAGAAGTGGACCAGATCACTTGGGAAAAAGTGGGCGAGCGCATCAACGAGAGTTACAAGCGTTGCCTCGGTTGGACCTGAGACGCACGCCGTATATATATAGATAGTACACAATCACAAACCATAAGACAACGAAACAATGAAAACCGTTTGCTTATACTTTGAAATCCACCAGAATATCCACCTGAAGCGCTATCGTTTCTTCGACATCGGCACGGACCACTACTACTATGACGACTACGAGAACGAGCGCAGTATCCAGGAGACCGCCGAGCGCAGTTACGTCCCTGCCCTGCAAGCCCTGCTCGAGATGTCGGCACGCTACGGCAGTTACTTCAAGTGTGCCATCAGCCTCAGCGGCAGCGCCATCGAACTGCTTGAGCGCTATGCGCCCCAGGTGCTCGACCTGCTCTCGCAACTCAACGACACCGGTTGCGTGGAGTTCCTCGCAGAGCCCTATAGCCACGGCTTCTCCTCGATGACCAACCGCGAAACGTTCCGCGAAGAGGTGAAGCGTCTGTGCAAAAAGGTGAAGACGCTCTTCGGCAAGGAGCCCAAAATCTTCCGCAACTCTTGCCTCATCTATAGCGACGAGATCGGCGCCGAGGTAGCTGATATGGGTTTCAAGGGTATGCTGGCCGAGGGTGCCAAGCATGTGCTCGGATGGCAGTCGCCCCACTTTGTCTATCATTGCAGCCGCAACCCGAAACTCAAACTCCTCCTGCGCGACCACAGCCTCAGCGAAGACATCAGTTTCCGCTTCAACGACAGTTCGTGGAGCGAGTACCCACTCTTCGCCGACACCTACGCCAAGTGGATTGCCGAACTTCCCGATGAGGGACAGGTGGTGAACCTCTTCATGGAACTCTGCGCACTGGGCATCTTCCAGCCGCTCTCAAGCAACATCCTTGAGTTCATGAAGGCTTTGCCCGAACAACTCAAGCAGCGCGGCGTGGTGTTCAGCACCCCCAGCGAAATCTGCTCGAAGATGAAGAGTGCCGGTGCGCTGAACGTGCCATATCCCACTTCATGGGTTGACGAGGAACGCGACCTGTCGCCCTGGCTCGGCAACGACATGCAGCGCGAAGCCCTGGAGAAACTCTACAGCGTGGCCGACCGCGTGCGTATCTGCAACGACAAGCGCCTCAAACAGGACTACGACTACTTGCAAGCCTCCAACAACTTCCGCTTCATGAGCACCAAGGCCAACAGTTATGGCGGCTACCGCGGTATTTACGACTCGCCCTACGACGCGTTCACCAACTTCATGAACATCCTCGGCGACTTCAACAGCCGCATCAACAACCTCTATCCCGAGTTTGACAACGACGAACTCAACGCCCTGCTCACCACCATCAAGAACCAGGACGAGGAACTCGCACGCAAAGACAAGGAGATCGAGAAACTCCAGCACCTGCTCGGGCAGTTGGAGGAGATGGAGGGCGGATTCGCCAAGGCCGAAAAGCCCGCTGAGCCGGCTAAGAAGGCTGCGCCGGCAAAGAAAGCCACGAAGCCCGCTCCGAAGGCAAAGGCTGCCGCTCCCGCCAAGGCTGCTGCGAAGCCTGCCGCAAAACCCGCTGCCGCCGCTAAGCCTGCTGCCAAGAAAGCCGCTCCGAAGGCAAAGCCTGTCGCTGCCAAACCCGCCGCACCTAAAACAACGGCAAAGAAGGCTGCTGCGAAGCCTGCAAAGAAGTGAACCGATACCCATCAACCTGATCTAATACCAATGGGAGAAAGGGGCGGCCCCGTCCGAGCGGCGGTGCCGTCCCTTTCAAAACGAACACACGTGCCGATCAGGTGGGTTTACGGCCTACCCATGCCGAACTGAACGCGTGAACAATCTGCTCTAACGATGAAACGCCCCCTCACACTGCTCCTCTCCTTACTCATCTCCGTTGCGGGCCTCGCACAGATCCCCGCAAACTATTATTCTCGCGCCGATGGCAAAGCCGGCTACGCGCTGAAGACCGCGCTCTGCGCCATCATCACCGCTGGCCACAACGCTGTGGGCTACGACAACCTGTGGGAAGTCTATAAGACCACCGATGTGCGCCCCGACGGCTACCTGTGGGACATGTACAGCGACTATACGAACTATCCCATCGCAAAGCCCAGCGGCAACTACAACTCCGAGGGCGACATCCCCAACCGCGAACACTCCTTCCCCAAGAGTTGGTGGGGCGGCGGTAAGTCTGTGCCTTACAGCGACGCCATGCACGTCATTCCGGCTGATGCCTACGTGAACAACCGGCGCGGCAACTATCCTTTCGGGGAGACGTCAAACCCCACCTATTCCAGCCACGGCGGTTTCAGCAAGGTAGGGCCCTGCGACGCGGCCATTGGCTATACGGGTACGGTGTTTGAGCCCAACGACGAGTACAAGGGCGACTTCGCACGCATCTATTTCTACATGGCCACGCGCTATCAAAACGACATCGCCTCGTGGGACAGTCCCATGCTGGCGGGAAACAGCGACAGCGTCTATACCAAGTGGGCACTGACCATGCTGATGCGCTGGGCGGAGCAGGACCCTGTGAGCCAGAAGGAGACCGACCGCAACAACGCGGTGCATGCCGCACAGGGCAACCGCAACCCCTTCGTGGACTTCCCTGGGCTGGAGCAATATGTATGGGGCAGCAAGCGCACCACCTCGTTCCGCCTTTCTGACTACACCAACCCGAGCGGCCAACCCACCGATCCCACCGCGCCGTCAGCGCCGGTATTCTCTGTGGAAGGCGGCACTGTGATGCAATACACCACACTCACCATCACCTCCCCCGACGACCTTCCGATATTCTATTCTGCCGACGGCAGCGAGTACGTGCAAGTGGCCTCGCCGTTCCACGTCGCGCTCGAAGCGGACATCACCGTCAGCGCCTATTGCGAGCGCGACGGCTTACAGAGCGACACCATCAGCCATTCCTTCACGGTCACTCCCGTAGAGGTGCCTGTGGACGGCGTTTACGAACTTGTCACCGCCACCACCGACCTCCTGCCGGGTGCATACTACCTCATCGTGAACGAGAGTGCGAAGACCGCTCTCGGCCCAGCCAGCAAGGACGTGCGTAGCAGCGTGGGCGTGAGCATCAGTGAGCATACCATAGATCTCAACAGCCAGACCACCGCCGGGCCCACGGTGCTGCAACTGGTGGAGAGCGACGGACACTATGCCTTCTTCGTTCCCTCCGAACAGGCCTACCTTGCCCTGGCCTCCGACGCCAACAGTCTGAAAACGACGACCGACCTCGTGCAAGGTGCGCTGTGGGACGTGCGCTTCATTGGCAACAACGTGGAAATCATCAACCGCCAGTACACCAACCGCTACATCTGCTACAACAGCAGTTCGCCCCGCTTCGCCGCATACAAGAGCACCAGCCGCCAACAGGTGGTGCAACTCTACCGCGAACGCCAATCGCAAACAGGTCTGAACGCGCTCGGTATGGATCTGCGGCGCGATGCAACTCCGGCCTATACCATTGACGGGCGACGACTGTCCGCCGGACGGCCTCTCTCGCCTGGTGTCTATATCATTGGGGGGCGGAAAGTGGTCATCAAATAAGTAACGCAACAAATCTATTCTGACACGCCATGGCACACCAATGTGAACACTGCCACTTTCGTGCATACCACGACCGCAAGCCCGCATCCCTGCTCGGACGCTTTTGGCGCTGGCACATCAACTTCTGCCCGGGGTGGAAGGCCTACTTCACCTCGCTCCCTGATGACGAAAAGGCCGCACTGCGCGGCAAATACTCTTTCCAAAAATACTGAACACGGCCTCCTGCCGCCCATACTCCTGGTGAACAGAGCGGTGAAAAATTTCACCTGAAGCGAAACAGATAAGACCACCTCCGACCTTGTTTAAACTCTGTCCGTGTGACTTTAAAGTCACACGGAGTGACTTTAAAGTCACACGGACATAGTTTAAACTACAACGCATCAAGTTTTGCAGGGCTCTGAAATCGCTACGATGAGGAGTGGGGTAGGAGAGGCTCAGTCCGTTCTATCAACCTGCTAATCCTACAAACGACCTTTCATGAACATACAATTCCTTACGTCCGACATTGAAGCCGTGCGTCGCGTGCTGGCAGCGGGGTGCAAATGGGTGCGCTTCGTCCCCACTGAGGGCGACGAGGCGACGGCAACCGAGGCCGTGCGCCTGTGCCGCGTGCAGGATGCGGTGATTGTCATAGAAGACGATGCTGCACTGTGTGAAGCCGTGAAGGCCGACGGCGTACACCTGAACGATGCCACGCTTGTCGGTGCGGTGCGCCGAACGCTTGGCGAAGAGCCGCTCATCGGTGTGACGGTAAGCGGTTTCGACGAGGCTAAAACAGCGCGTGCCGGCGGCGCAGACTATCTCGATGCCGGCCTCTTCGAACACACCACGCCCGATGCGTTGCGCGAACTGGTGCGTGCGCTCTATGAGGCCGACTATCCCCTGCCTGTGAGCGTGAGCGGGGCAGTAACGCCCGACGACCTGCCCACCATCTCCACCGCTGGCGTGCGTGGTGTGGCCACCGCCGACGAGGCATTCTTCAGAAAAGACATCTGGGCCCTGCTCGACACGCTCTCATAGTCCGTACTCCGTTGCACCATCCCTTTCCTCATTCCCTAATCGTCACCCAACTACCGTGTCCGAACTTCCCTCGCTCATCACCGACCTCGCGCTGATACTCATCACAGCGGGCTTGGCCTCAATCCTGTTCAAGCGCCTGGGGCAGCCGCTCGTCCTGGGCTATATCGTGGCGGGATTCCTTGTGGGGCCGCATTTCTCGTTTATCCCTGGCATCGCCGACAATGCGTCGATGCACCAGTGGGCCGACATTGGCGTGATCTTCCTGATGTTCTCGCTGGGACTTGAATTCTCGTTCAAGAAAATCCTGTCGATGGGCGCGAAACCCATTGTGGCAGCCTGCCTGGTGATGCTCTTCATGATCAGCATCGGCAGCGGCGTGGGCAGGGTGTTCGGCTGGAACGGCATGGACGCTATGTTCCTCGGCGGTATGCTGGCCATGTCGAGTACCACCATCATCTACAAGGCGCTCGACGAACTGGGCCTGCGTGAAAAGAAGTTTGCAGGCGAGGTGCTCAGTGTGCTCATCCTCGAAGACATCCTGGGAATCTTGCTCATGGTAGTGCTGAGCGCGATGGCCGTGAGCCGTCAGTTCCAGGGCATGCAGTTGGTCTCGAGCCTGCTCAGCCTGGCTTTCTACCTTGCACTGTGGCTATTGGTGGGGCTGTATGTCGTGCCGCTGTTCCTGAAACACACGTCGCGCTGGCTCAACAGCGAGACGCTGCTGCTGGTGAGCGTGGGCATGTGCTTCGTGATGGTGGTGCTGGCTGCTCATGCGGGCTATAGCACGGCATTCGGCGCATTCATCATGGGCAGCATCCTGGCCGAGACGCTCATGGCAGAGCGCATAGAGGGCGTGCTCAGCCCGCTGAAGGACCTATTCGGCGCGGTGTTCTTCGTCAGCGTGGGCATGATGGTCGATCCCGCCGTGCTGGTGCAGCACTGGCTCCCTGTGCTGGTCATCACGGTGGCTGTGGTGGTGGGGCAGGCCGTGTTTGGCACGAGCAGTTTCCTCATCAGCGGGCAGTCGCTCAAGGTGTCGCTGCAATGCAGTTTCTCCTTGGGGCAGATCGGCGAGTTTGCCTTTATCATCGCCTCGCTGGGGGTTACCCTGGGTGTGACGAGCGACTTTCTCTATCCGGTGGTCGTGGCAGTGAGCATCGTCACCACCTTCCTCACGCCCTACATGATGCGTGCCGCCACGCCTGCCTACACGCTGTTGGAGCGATTGCTCCCCGACGTGGTGGTGACAAGGCTGGGACATCGCGCTGAGGCTGCCGATGCGATTGAAAACACGAATGCCGTATCTCCGTGGCGCACACTGCTCACCGCCCTGGCCACACAGACGGCGGCCTACGGTGTGCTGGCCGTGGCACTGGTGGGTGTGGCACTTGCCACCTTGCTACCGCTCTGCCGCTCCATACTCCCGCACTGGCCGGCCAACGCCCTTTGTGGCATACTGACTCTGGTCGGGCTGTCGCCCTTGTTGCGCCCCATCGTGATGCGCAAGAACCATACGGCAGCGGCCAAAGTCCTGGCTCGCACACCGCGCAACCGACCGCTCTTGTGGCTACTCATCGCGGCACGCTTCGTGCTCGCTGTAAGCGTGGTGTACTATGTGCTCAACTACCTCTCGCCATTGGCCTACTGGCTCCATATTATGGTCTCCGCGCTACTCGTGGGACTGATGTGCTACTCGCGCTTGGTGAAATACTGGAGCATCCGCATCGAACGCACCTTCCGCCACAACCTGGGGCTGCGTGAGCGCGCTGCGGCCAGCAAGCACCCCGCCTATGCTCGCCGTCTGCGTGCGCACGACATGCACGCCGCGCAGGTGGAGGTGCCTGTACATAGCCAATGGGCCGGCAAGGCACTGCGCGAACTGGCCCTGGGAGCCGAGGGCGTGATGATTGCGGCAGTGAAGCGCGGCACGATGCAGATCAACATACCTCTTGCCGAGACCGTGGTCTATCCGCGCGATGTGCTCACCGTGATTGCCGACGACGACGGGCTGGCCGCCTTCCGCCACCGCTTGCAGAGCGAGGTGGATGCCCTCGTAGAACCTTCTGGAACGCCCATTGTGATGCGCCGCATCCCACTCGCCACGCACGCACGGCTGGTGGGCGTGACGCTGCGCGAGAGCGGACTGCGCGACAACTACCAATGCATGGCCGTAGGCTTCGAGGCACGCGACGGATCGCTTGAAACGCCGACAGCCGACAACCGTATGTCGGCCTCCGACGTGCTCTATGTGGTGGGCGAAGCACCCAATGTGACAAGGCTCGAGAAGGAGACGCGCAAGAAACTCTGAAAGCCTTACCGTTACAACGTCACAATTACTCACAACCACTATAGATTATACAAAAATGAAAGTACTGCTTCTCAACGGAAGCCCGCACCCCACGGGCAACACCTATCTCGCCCTCGACGAGGTGAGCAAAACTCTGGAAGCCGAAGGGATTGACTCCGAACTGTTTCAGATCGGCAACAAGCCCGTGCGCGGCTGCATAGCCTGCGCGAAATGCAGAGAGATAGGCCAATGCGTCTTCAATGACGACATCTGCAACACGATGGTGAACATCATGCGCAGTTGCGATGCGCTCGTGGTTGGCACGCCCGTGTATTACGGCCAGCCCAATGGTGCGTTGCTGGCTCTGTTGCAGCGTATGTTATTCAGCGGCACCACTGCTTTCGCCGGTAAACCCGCCGCTGGCGTCGCCGTATGCCGAAGGGGTGGGGCGACGGCGGCCTTACAGTCGCTGATCATGCCCTTCCAAATGCTGAACATGCCCGTGGTCACCTCGCAATACTGGAACATCGTTTACGGACGCGAACAGGGACAGGCAGCGCTTGATACGGAAGGGATGCAGACCATGCGTGCTATGGCCCGCAACATGGCCTACCTGCTCAAACAGACGCACGGCGGCCCTGTCTCCGTTCCAGAACGCGAGCCGTGGCAGCCGATGCACTTCATCAGATAACCTGAGGAGCGCAGAAGCCAAGTTCGCGACGACAGCAATGGTCACAGCCTCGTGGCCAGCGGAATACTTTCGCTCTCCGTACACGAACAAACAGAAAGCACGCCTTGGGAGTGCGGGTGGAAAGCCCGTGTGCCCAAGGCGTGCGGTATGAAATCGGATCTACAAACGAGCGGTTTCGGTTCAGCGTGTCTTCTGCATATAGCGAATCCCCTCTGCGAAGTGCTTCATCATGGGCCAGAAATGGCTCTGACGCTTGCGAGCCGCCCGAAGCGCGTACCTCAGGCAACTAAGCCAAGAGCGGCCACCATGCCGGTAGTACTCCTGCGCACCATAACTGCGCTGCACACCGGCATCTACGTATATCATTCGACGCTTCAGCAAGGTGCTGGTTTCCACAGTCTTGATTGGGAAAAAGCGCATGGTGAGCCCCGCCTTCACGGCATCCACCATCCATATATCCTCCTCGCCACAAGTGAGGAACTGCGCTCCGAGGCCGAAACGCTCGTCGAAGCGCACCCGCTCCTTCACGCCCCGTCGACACACCATCTCAATGGTAGAAATGGCATAGGTGGACGGCATCCCGTTCATCACAAACTCCTCGTCAGGATAGTCTTTGAGCGGCTTGCCGGTATAGGTGGTGGCGGTGAAAAAGGCCACGTCGATGTCGGGATGCGCCTCGAAGGTGTCGAAAATGGTGCGGAAAGTGGTGTCCGTGAAGCGCTCGTCGTCGTCGGCGAACATATAGAGGTCGGCCTTCGACTTCTCAAGCGCCAGGTTGCGGTTGGCAGAGAGGCCCTGCCCGCGGTGTTCAAACAGCACCACATCGCTCCGATTTTTCAGTTCGTCGGGCACCAGGTCTAAGTACCTCTCATCGTTGTATTGGTACGATACGATGTACTGGATGCCTTCTTGCGGCTCGCGCAACAGGTCGGCTACGCGCACGATGCCTTTGTTGAAGGTGCAAACGAGGATGTCAAGAGTAGTCATAGGGAGTTAGGAGGATTTATTCTCTGGTGGCCATTGCCAAAACTGGTGCGTGGGGGGGTATTGCAAAGGTTCTATGTTCAACGGTCAAAGAGAAGAGTGGTCAATGGTGAGTGAGAAGAGTGATCAATGTGTTATGAGGAGAGTAGTCAATGGTCAGTGTTCAATGCAAAAAGGTGTGGGTTTCAGAGATTGAGGAGATAGGTGTCGTAGCAAACGCTGCGCGCGCCGAAACCTTCCTTCTGCGACAGCAAGCCAGTGTTGAGCGCTGAACCATCGTGGTCTGTGCTGATCCCAAAGTCGAACCAACGGTATCCATCGGATTGATACTCAGAAATTAATCGGCTGAAAAGCAGGTCTAATGCCCCATGTTCTCGGCCCTTAGCGTTGGACGCGATGTATTGGGCGTGCGCCACACCACGCGAGGCGTAGATCACCGTTCCTGCTACCACTTCCGTATTCAACTTTGCAGTATATAGGCGAATGTGGCTGGGGAAACGGCTATGCAGCAAGCGGATTTCGTCAAGCGTATGTACGGGATGGACGCCATGGCGTTGGAGAAGCACTTCAACAAGTATGGGCCAAAAACTATCGAAATCAACACTTTGCGATACTTCAACGGAGTTTCGCTCAGCCTTTTTCACCGCACGCTTACGAAGTTCGGAAAAGGGTAGGGGGGCTTGCAGATCCACTGCCGTGGAAAGGGTGCGCCAATAGATCTGTGCACCTTTCTGTACCAACCAATACAGATCTGCCTCGCACGGCGCTTGGTGATAGATGTGTGGAATTGCTTTATAAATCAGCCTTTTATAGCCTTTTGCAGAATAATAACTGAAAATGTCGTTGAGCATATCGCAGACGTCAGTGGCATGAGCCTTCCGGTCATAAAGCAGTCCGCCGTAGGTCAGACCAGCGTGCGATACCACAGTGCCATTAGGCTCAGCGCATGCAGGAAAAGCGCCCGCCGCACGGCCTTTTCGGTCGCGCAAGAGCAGCGAAACGTCGTCGAAACGCGAGCGATGATAGTCCATATAGCCGCAGAGCAGTAGGAACGTGCCGTTGGCGCTGCGCCGCACCACGTCGTCCCATTGAGTTGAAAGTATGCTCGAATATCGTTCGGCCATATCATAGTTGCGAGTTGCACTCGGCTTTGAAAGCGCCGATGTCGTGGATGTATCCCTGAGCGTCGAAAGGTTCGGAAGCGAAACAAAGCAATGCGCAGTCCTCCGTGAAGTCATAAATACGGCACCATACCATCGGCGGGATATGCAGGGCGGTGTCTGGCATATCAAGCACAAACTCCCGTGTTTCAAAATTGGTCGACAGAGTATTGTCGGACAGATTATGTTTAATGCCTAATCCCGTCAGCGCCACTTTGCAAGCACCGCGCACGCAGAGCAATGCCTCGTGGCAGGTGCGGTGAGCGTGCTCGCCGCGGCTGGAACTGGCAGGCATTCCCGAAATCCAAAACACGCGCCGCACTGGGAAGGGGAATGGCCCACGTTCTAGGGCATCGGCCACACAGAGCGTGCCACGCGAGTCACTGAATGACGGAAACTGGAATACAGGATCGGAAAACGACAAGGGACTAAGGATTTATGAGCGGAACAAATCATCAGTAAACGCACCAGCATTTGCCATGATTTTCCTCACATCATTAATGTTCTGCAAAAGTACGGAAATCTACGCCATTTCTTCAGATATCACTCAAAAAGCATTGAACATTAGAAGATTTATGTCATAACGAGCCATACCTGGTGTGTATTTCTCATTATCTATCACAGTGGGCAATGACACTATCGTTACCAGGCTTTTTCCCAACTTCGTCACCACGTCCACCATCGCGGATTTTTTTAGAATGCCTATTATGTTTAATTCGTTATTAATGGAAACGAAAAGGAAGGATTTTGTTGTGTTAGCCCCTATCCTACCTTGTGGGGCTGAATGAGGGCGACGGCGTGGGCGGTGATGCCCTCCTCGCGGCCTTCAAAGCCGAGGTGTTCGGTGGTGGTGGCTTTGACAGAAACGTAATCCACGGGAATGTCAATCAGAGAAGCGAGCACACTGCGCATCTTTGGTATAAAAGGAGAAAGTTTGGGGCGCTGCGCAGAAATCGTTGCGTCGATGTTCACGACATCGTAGCCAGACTGATGAAGAAGATCGGTGGTGCGACGTAGAAGAATTTTACTATCGATGCCGGCATACTCTCCGGCGGTGTCTGGAAAATGTTTACCGATATCGCCGAGGGCAGCGGCTCCAAGCAGTGCGTCACAAATGGCATGGATCAGCACATCGGCATCGCTGTGTCCGAGAAGTCCTTTCTCGTGAGGCACCTCCACGCCCCCGAGCATCAGCGGTCGTCCAGCCACAAGGCGGTGCACGTCAATACCAAATCCTATACGGAACATGATTGCGTTGCTAAGAAATTATCTACGTCCGAACAAGTCGCGCAGGCCGTCGAAGTCGAAGGCCAGGGAGACACGCAGAGTGCGGTCGAGCGGGTTGGTGCTGTTGGTAGCAATGACATAGCCTGCGTCAATGCTGAGCACGTTCATGCGGAAGCCCGCACCTACGGTGAAGTATTTGCGACCGCCCTGTGAGTCGTTTTCGTGATGATAACCAGCGCGAAGCGTGAATTTGTCGTTATAGGTGTATTCAGCGCCGAGCCCCCAATAGATCTCCTCGAGTTCGCCCTTGAAGCCTTTTTCGCTGTCGCCAAAACTCTTGAATATGCCGCTGATGGACGACATGTCATAATAGTTGTCTTGCACACGCTGGTTGAAGTCTTCGTCGCTCTCGTCGGCACGTTGCAAGGGCATTGAGGGCACGAGGAGTTTGCTCACGTCGGCGGCAATAGAGAAGCGGTTGTACTCGTTTACGGGAATCATGAGGCTCGCACCGATGGCCAGTTTGGTAGGCAAGAAATAGGAGCGGTCGTCGCCGTAACTGATCTTTGAGCCCACGTTGCTGATACTCAGACCGAGCCCGAGTTGGCATTCGCGACGGCCTATGTTGAGGTAACTCTGGTTATAGACTGCCACATCGGCGGCAAAGGCAGAACCAGGCTCCTGGCTGTCATCGTAGTGTCCACTCAGGTCGGAATAGATGTAGCGAAGGGCTACCGCTGCACTGAATGTCTCAGAGAGCATACGTGAATAGGCGGCGTCCACGGCAAACTCATAGGGCTTGATGGTCATACTCTCGTCCTCGGTGACGACGTCGCCGAGCGAGAAGTAGCGCACCGAGGCGCTCACAGCGCTATAGTCGCCGATGCGATAGTATCCGCTGGCGTTCACCATGTTGATGCCTTCGGTGAGTTGGCGCAACCACGGCGTATAGTCAATGCTGAGTCCGGCGCGGCTGATGGCAAAAGGATATTTGGCGGGGTTCCATGCCTGGGAATGCACGTCGGGATCAGTAGCCACGCCCACATCGCCCATACCGCCCGCACGGGCTTCGGGGCAGATGCTTTGCGAAGTGACAGCAGTGAGTATGGGGTTGAATTTATCCACGATGTCGTCGCCGTCCTGTGCGCGGAGGGCAAGGGGGAGCGATGCGAGAAGCACCAGCGTGAGTGCGGCGGGGCGGATCTTGATGAACATTGTCATGATAGTGGGGTTATACCATATTATATAACGCGTGCGTGGGCTTGGTATTGTATCGGGGCGTTTTTTTTCATTGAACATTGACCATTGAACATTCGCAAAACCTTTGCTGCTGGTATTGCTAATGTTCAACGGTCAATGTTCAACGGTCAATGTTCATCGTGTGACAATCAGTTTCACTCCTTTGCTCTCCGTGCCGCCTTGTTTGCACCGCAGGATATAGAGTCCGGCGGTGACGGGGGCGCCGCCCGAGGTGACGAGCGACCAATCCACTGTGGCGTAACTCTTGCCTTGTGCAGGCATTTCGCGCGACCATACGCGACGCCCTGAGATGTCGTAGGCCTCGATGACCACCGGCGCGTCGCTCTCGGGATCCATGCCTTGCACGATGATGCGCGTGCCAGACTTTGCCGGATTGTTGGTGGTGAACACGCTGATTCCAGTGGTGGGGGTGTCGCGCACGATGAAGGAGAGCGTCGCCGTGGTGCTGTTGTCAAACACGTCCCATACGCGCAGCGTGAGCGTGTGGTGGCCATCCTCGAGGCCCAGCAATGGATAGGCGATGGTGCCTTGCGTGTAGTAGCCGAAGTCGTATTGGAAATAGTCGTTCACCACGCGGAGGTCGTTCACGTTGCTGTCGATGACGAGTTCCATGTCGTGGCCCACGCTGGCACTGGTGGTGTTGATACCACTCTCATCGCTGATGGTGGCGTAGAACATCACGTCGGGCGTCACCACCCCGCCGTTCACGAAGTCGGCGTCGCCAAGATACGGCACGACGGTGGGGCCTTGTGCGTCGGGAGCCACGGAAGTGTCTGTGCCGTTGAGGTAGAACTGTGTGCTCTCGCCGTGTGCCTCGATGCTGCGGTCGGTATTGACAGCATAGAGCACCAAGCGCGCTGCGTCCTCGGTGTAACTGATGGCGCGGGGTATCACTGCCTGGAAACTAAACTTGCCGTTGTGGATGCTGTCGGAGCCTTCGTAGAGTTGTGAGGTGCGTTCCTGATAGGTCATCGGTGTGTCGGCGCTGTTGGCGTTGTTCAAGCACGTCACCGTTTCCACGCGGTCGAAGAGGGTGGCGGTCACCACGCCATCTCCGAAGCCTTCGGTCTCCACGTGTCCGCTGAAGCGCACCACCTGTCCGGCCTTGAGTTGCAGCAGGTCCCCTACCCCAATCTTTTTGCCGTCAATGCTGTCGAGCACCACGCTTCCCGTAGGCAGTGCGAGCGCCAATGCGGGGTCGCCGAGCAAGACGTACTTCAACTTATTGATTGTGGCATCGCGTCCGGTGGAGATGAGTGAGTTTTTGCACAACTGCAGCGCCTCACCCATCGTGTAGCGCCTGCCATCGGCGTTCTTCCCGAAGAGGTAGCGGCAGAAAGCGTCGTTGAGTGCACTGTTGTAGCTGGCATATACGGCGCGCGAACTGCACATCAGGGCTATCGCTCCGCCGGTGGGGCGGAACAGCGAGAGGCGTCCGAGGTCCTCCTCTTGCTGGTCGTAAGGGGTTATTTCGCAGGCTGCAAAGGCCCAAAGTGCGGGGTGTGTGCCGCCATGGGTGTCGAAGTCATCGATGGTGAGCAGGCGAGCGTGCGAGATTTGTGAGGAGCCGCCGTGGCCGGTGTAGTTGAACATCAGTGCGCCTTTCTCCATCTCCGACACCATGCGCGCCGTTGCGTCGGGATAACTGAAATAGGTGGCGGTGGCTACACGCTTGAAGGCGTCGGGATAGACGCGCTTGATGACGATGCTGCCGGCTTGCGATTCAGTCTGGGCTATGGCTGTCTCAGCCCCTTTCATGTGGATGTTGTTGTCGATGTCATCGCCGGCAAACACCACGCGGTTGCGCCATGCCCCCACATCCTCGGCCTGTGCGTAGGCAACGATTTTATCCACGAGCAGTTTGGCGGTGGCAGCATCGTGAGCAGGGATGCGACCAATGGCCACGTCGGTCTTCTCGCGGGCGATAGAAAGTCCCTCGCCGTCATCAAGCAGGCCGAAATAGTCGTCGGTAGCATAACTATTGAGTGTGCCGATGGCGAAGTCGGTGGAATAGCCCGTCCCTGGCTCGTAGGCGAGCAGGAAGTTGTTCAGATCGAGGGCTTTGCCAGCGGCGGTCACTCCCCTATTGTCATAGAAGCAGTCACCGAAGAGCAACAGGTAGCGCGGCGCGTCGGCATCGGTGGCGGCGCGGTCGTAGAGCATCTTGACATAGCGTCGGTAGGCCGTGGCATCGGGTGTGCCGCTGCTGAATTCGTTATACAAAAGGTCGGTATGCACCACCTTCACCCGCAGGCCGTCCTTCTCGGTATGGAGCGTGGCAAGGCGTTGTGCCTGCTCGTCGAGTGTGCCGCTCTTGGGAACGATGATGACCATGTCGTAGGCCGCCGCGTCGCCATGCAGGTTCTGGTTGGCAACCACGCCGTCGCTGACGGGTGTGGTATACGCGGCTGAGCCATCCACGATGACGTAGCGCGCCAGTCCGTCGCTGACGGTGGCGGTGAGTGTGCTTCCACTGAGAGTGGCAGGCACGCGCGCAGTGAGTGTATGCCCTTCGCCGATGCGCCACACCTGTGTAGCGGCGGTGGCATCAGCAATCTGCAGCGTCACCGCCCCTTGGGTGCAGGGCGAGAACGACTTGCCATACATTGCAGAGGAGAGCGAGGCCTTGTAGGTTGCTCGGATAAAGTCCAGGCGCGAGGGATTTGTCTTTCCCACAGAGAATGTCAGCGTGTTCGTGGGTGCGAGGGCTGTGGTGGCGTATCCGCGAATCACTTCGCGTGCGCTTTCATTATCTACAAAAGCGGGGATACTGAACGAACCGAGTTGTGCGCCGCCCAGAGAGACGCTCACTGGCGTGGCCGAGGTGGCGCCGGCAGCGGTGAACGCCACATACACCAAGGCATCCGCTCCGCTCACTGCGCCAGGCGCCTCAAGCGTGTACGAACGGCTCGCTCCGGAGGCGAAGTCGTAACTGTCGGCGAAGTTGCGCCCGCCGCCAAACCATGCGAAGGCGTCGTTATCCACCAGCGCGTGGTGCCAAACGCTATTCAGCGTCGTGCCGCTCGTGGTACTCGCCTCGAGTGTGGGGAATTCAAGCGGCGTGTCGCCCTCGGTGAGGAAATAATAAGAATAGAGGGAGTACGGGTTTTGCTGATGGGTGAACTCTTCGAAGTCCTCGTCCCACGACCATGTGGTGACGCCCTCGGCGAAAAAGAGCAGGTTGCTGCCGTCTCTGTAGAGCGGCACTTCGCAGAGGTCGTCCACCAGCGTGCTGGCGGCAGTGAACGTCAGCACCTCGGGAAGTATCCTCCCGCCGTAGCCATAGACCTTGACGCGGCTGGGATCGCTGAAGCCCTGCTGCGACAGCCACTCGGGAGTGAGGCGGTACACGCCCTCCTTGTCCACGTGCATCTTCACCCATCGGCCCTCTGCCAGTACGGAGCGGTCGGCATAGCGCGTGCCGCTCCCGGCTTGCAGACGTGGGGCGCGTGACGTGGTCTTGGGAGTGATCTTTACAGACGTGACGCGCATCAGTTTGCCGTCGCGTTCCACGAAAGGCTCAAAACTCACCTCAAGCACAGGCTGCTTACGTTCCATGCCCACAAACATCTCGGGCTGGAGCGTTTCGGGGTACACCTTTCCCAACTCCCTCACCTGCCGGGCTTCTTCTCGCGTGAGCGGCTCCAGCACGGGATAGGAGAGCGTGGCGGACGTCGCGCCCTTCAACTGTACGGAGAAGACTGCCCCCACGGGATGGTCCGCAGCGGGTATCGCTGTGAAGCCTTCTGCAAGGCTATCGGATGCGGTGGCGGTTTCTGTCTCTGCTACGACTTGTGCCGTGGCGAATTCCGTGCTCCATGAGAGGCACACGGCAATGAGCGGCAGAAGCGTTTTCGTAAAACGTCTGTTGAAAACAAACAATCTTGAGCGTATCATGGTGTAAAGGCTTTTATTTAATGTTGAACTTAAGGAGCATCGCGCCGTTGGTCTCTCCCACCACGCGGCTATCTTCATTGACTAAGATTTCTTGCGTTGCCGTTGTAGCGGGAAGGAGTGCAATGTCGCCCTGATGAAGCGTGAAATGGCTACTGGCGGCAGAAAGAAAGCGTCGGATATCTGCCGCGGTGGTCAAAACAGTTGTAGTATGGTTGCTATCGCCGATGGAATAGCGTAGCAACGTGTCAAAAGTGGTGCAAGGCATTTCTCTATCAGCACTATCATCTGTCACAGGGAGAAATTGTCCGATACATACCGCGCCGTCAAATCCTACCGCTTCGTCCCAGGGCAGGCCATCGGCGACGAGGCTCTCCAAGAGTCCTTTCGCCACAAAATGTGCGGCACACGTCACCGCGTCATAGTAACGACCAGCGAAGCGTTCCCCCACTCCCCTACCCTGCCGGCAGATACGCACGGCCAGGCAAGGGCGCATCACACACGGCAGTCCGCTTTCCGGCACGAAGAAGGGCTGCCCGCCTTGCTTCAGGGCGGTGTCGGGCAACGTGTAGAACACGCTGTCGTCGGCTTCACGGCCTTTCCATGGTGTACAGGCTATAAACTTCATGCTGTTGGGCTTATCGTGTGTTGTTCTATTATCGTGCGAGCGAGAACTTGAGGCTGACGCCGAAGTCCTGTGTCGTCACGGGATAGGAGGTCGAAGTGAGCAGCGGCTTGTTCATTTGTCGGTCGTAGTAGGCCGTCACGGTAAGGAATTTGCTCAGCGCGTAGTCGGCGCTGAAACTGATCTGCACGGCCTGATTGCCGTCGGTGGCCTGGCTGAGCAGGGTTTGTATGTTGCGCTGCACACCCGTCTGGTTGCGCAGGCTGATGTCGAGTTTCAGGTTGAGGTCGCTGGCCCAGCCCGTGTTGTTGTTCTGCTGGCGGCTTCCGTTATTACTGTCTGCGTCGCTGGCGGTGCGGCTGCGCGAACGTCCCTTGCCGCGCACGGTGCGCTTGGGTTGGAATAGTTTCAGCCCTACGATCTTATAGCCCAGGCCTATCACGAAGTCGTTCGAGAGTTTCTCGGTGATCTGCTGCGACGTCATGGAAAGCGTGGTGACACGGGTGCGGCGCCACTCCACCTTGACCGAAAGGTTGTTGAGGAACGTCATGTCCACACCGAAGAGCGGGGAGAACGTTTCTTCGAGGGCCACGGTGCTCACGTCGTACATGCTCGACGGGATGGGGGCGCCGGTGGTGACATCGGGCACGAAGCCCAGGCCGCCGGTGAGTTCGCAGAAACTGGTGAACGTATTGTAAGAGCCTACCTTGAACAGGCTCTTATAGCCGTGGTTGAGGTTGAAACTCTTGAAGATCCTCTTCATCGCATTGAGTTTGGCCAGTCCGCTGTATTGCACGTTCCAGTTCGGCAGGAGTTTGGCAAGTGTGGGGAAGATGCGCAGCGATCCGCCGCTGAGCGTATAGGTCTTGAGGAAGGCGGGGATCATCACGTCTGCGCTGTAGGGCGACACCGCGCCATTGGCAGGGTCGAAGGTCTCGCCCGCCAGTGCTGTGCCTTGTGGGTACACTGCGCCAACGTATTGGGCCTCCACCGCGTTTCGTGTGGCTTCGAGCGACGACACGAACTTATTGAACGTGGCGTTGTTGTAGTTGTCATCGGCGCTACCCATTGAGGCAAACGCGCTGTTCAGGCTGATGGTGGTCATCGTGAACGACCCGCTTTGCAACATAGGCATTCCCGCGTACATATATTGTATGGAGCGTGTGCGGTTCTCGTTGCGCGACGCGCTGAGGTCGATCTTGAGGTTCGGCCAGGGCTCGAGCGTGGCGCGTATCTGCAGGTCTTCGGTGAGCGATGTGGCGGCGGGCGTGATGATGCTGTCGCTGCACAACAGCCATCCGCGATTCACCGCCTTTTCTATGTAATTCTCGCCGGTAAATCCGAAGGCAAAGTCCAGGCCTGGGGCCAGCCCGCCGCTGCTGCGCTGTCCGAAGGCGTCACCCACGTTGGGCAGGAAGCCAGGGATGCTCATGTTGAATGTGTTGCGGTAGGCCACACTCACATTTCTGACCATCATCGCCACGCGGGCCACGGCTTGCATCGACTTGTAGAACGGCGTCTCGTCGGCTTTCTTCCTGGCCGCCACGGTGACCTTCACCTTGACCGTGTCTTGTGTCAAAATGATAATGGTGTTCTGATCTTTTATCTTGTAGCGTATGGGGTAGCGTGTGCCGTCTTCGCGAATGGCCGTGACGCGTATCTTCTTTGACTTCTGTCCGTGGGCGAGCGTCACGGTGGTGTCGGCCATCAACTGCACTTCTTTCTCGAAGTTTCTCGGTCGTGCCGCCGCTGCTCCACCTTGGCTACCTGTGCGCCCGCGTGCCCCGCTCTGGTTGTTGCGTCCGCTCGACGACGAACTACCGCTGAAGCGTTGGTTGGCGGCTTTGAGGAAGGGGATGTGGTTGTAGAGCGTCTCGAAATTGAGGCGCAGGTTGCCGTTGATGCTGCGGTTGTTGGCAATGGTATTACCCAGGGTGGTGCCGTCGTCAAGGTCCGCGCCGCGTGTCCAGTTGTAGGTAGCGTTATAGGTCACGTCGGAAGTCACCCAGTCGAAGACCGGCAGTTTGTTGATGGGCAGTTTCAGGCTTGCCTCGAACGCCTGCTGGTAGGTCAGCGGCGTACCGAGGTGCGCGATGCTGCGCCACACGCTGTCCTTCCATGCCGTGTACTGGTCGGGGAAGAGGTCGCGGTTCACCGGTGTGTAGGGCTGCTCAATCTCTGCGTTGGTGGCGCTTTGGAAACTGGCGTGCAGGTTCTTCGTGAGGTCCCAGCGCAGGGAGAAACTGCGGTTCCAGAAGAAGTCGCTCGACCAGGTCAGCGGCAGGCTGTTGTTGTCGAGGTTCTCCACGTCGCGCTCCTGGTACTCATAATAGTGGCGCGTGATGTCGCTGTTGAAGGTGATGCTCTGCGGCAGGAAGTTGAAGCCGAACTCCTTGAAGAACTTCAGCCACTTGCTCTTACCTTTCATCTTCTTGAACGGCTCGAAACTCTTGTACACGGGCGAATAACTGTAGGCCAGCGAGTATTTCCAGTCCTGGTCGCGCTCCCACACCGTCGTCTCGCCGGTGGTGTAGCGTTTGCTGGTGGAGAAGCCGAAGGTGAAGTTGGCCGGGTCGTAGGGCATCGGGTGGTTCTTGGTGGCGATCCCAAAGCGCACGCCCGTGAGGCTGAGGTTGGTGGTACGCACCACGCGGTCGGTGATGTTGCGCAGCGAGTCGCGCTCATGCTCTGTGGCAAGGCCGTCGAGCGATTCGTCCATCGACATGTCGGTGTCGAGCGGGTTGTACTTGGGCTGCACGGTCTGCCGTCCGTAACTGTAATAGAGCGGCGCGTTGAGTTTGGCCTTCTCGGGCAGTAGTTTGCCGAGTTGTACGTTGGTGGTGACGGTGTATTCGGTGAGGTTGTCTTTGCGACGTTGTGTGATGGTTTCTTCCAGGCCGCCGAATCCCTCGGTCTCCATGTGGCCCGTGAGGTTCAGGGTGGCGAAGTCGCTCACCTGCACGTTGAGTTGTGCTCGCGCGGCCCATCCTCCGTCGTTCGCGAAGTTCTGCAGGCGCAGTTCGTTGGCCCACACCTCCACGCTACGTGTGGCGCGGCTGTTGTTGCGCACACCAATCATCATCACGCGGACGTCGCCCAGCGACGGGTTGCCCATCACGCTGAGTTTGGCCTGCGGGCGGTCGTTGTCGTACTCGCTATAGAGTTGTCCGAAACTGGCCTGCCCCTGGCTCTTCTTGAGGTTGCGGTTGCGCTTCAGCCCTGTGAGTTTGCTGAAGTCGAGTTCTATCATGTTCTCCTCGGGCCACACGGCGAGTGCGCCGTTCGCGCCCTGCGTGTAGCGGCCTTCGGGAGTCAGCACAAGGGGTATCTCGTATTCGTAGAAGTTGCTCTTGAAGTCCGTGCCGAGACGCAGGAAGAGGCTCATCTGTCCGTTCTCTAATTGATTGTCGCCGGTCAGCGCATTGGCATGGACGTACATCTGCAGGTGGCGATAGTTGCGCAGGTCGAGGTTGGTGTTCTTATACACCGCGCGGGCGTCGCCACTGGCCAGGTTCTCCACCACGAGGGCAAGGGCCTGCTCGTCGTTCTCGAGTATCTGGTCGCTACCGGGTTGGAGCACGCGGCTGATGCCTGGCGGTATGACGTAGTTCACAGGCGACTTCTCCGCATTCTCCTCGAAACTGACGCTGCTGGCGGCCAGTGTGCCGCTACTCGTCGGGGCTTCGCCGTTGTAGAGGGCCTGCTCGTAGTTGCGCCACTCGCCGCGTACCAGGTTGAATGTGCCGAAACGCAGCACCACCGGCTCGCTGAAGCCCGTGAGGAACATACGCATGAAGCGGATCGACGAGAAGTCGTTGATGTTGCCCACGCGGCTCTCAAACTGCTCCACGGGGATGCGGAACAAGTACCACGTCACCTCGGGCTTTGAGCCATCGCGTAGCGTAGGCGTGGCGGTGCGGCTGTCCACAATGAAGTTCTGCCCCACCTGCATCTGTGCTGGATCGATGTGGATGTGGTACTGGTAGTATTTCTCGTACTCGTTGAGCGTGTAGTCCTGGTTGATGTCCTCCACGTCGGGCGTGGTCTTGTAGGCTGTGGAGTAACTCTCGGGCGAGTTGGCGGCGTCCACGCTGTTGCCGTTGGGGTGGTTAATGTACTTATAGCGGTCCAGGATGCCCAGACGTGCGTCGTTGTAGTCCGTGCCGCGGAAGTAGTGGTAGCGGTCGCCGCTGGGGTTGGCCAGGATGCTGTCGTACACCTCAGGGCGCACCACGTTGCGTATCGCAGCGAGATAGTCAGCATACGCGCCGTAGGTCTGCTCCTCGGTGCTGGTCAGTCCGTTCAGACCAACGTCCTGTCGGCTGCGCGATCCGCTCTCGGTGTTGAAGGCATAGGTCACACTCGTCTGCCGAGGCACGCGGCCCCACACCGTCTCCTCGTATTGCGTCGAGGCATCGTTGGTAGGCAGTCCGCTCTCGTAAAATTTCTTACCGTCCTTGAGGATGTCTTCGCTCACCTCGCCCAGGTTGATGTAGAGGTCGCCGCTGGGGTTGCTGCCATCGGTGCGTGCCTTCACGAAGGGGTCGAGGAGCCAGAACTCAATGAACTCGATGTTGGCGGTCTCGAAGTCTGGTGTCTCCAATTTGCGCATCATGCCGCCCCAGCGCTTCTGCGGGTCGGGCAGGCGTCCGTCAGAGTCCAGCCCGGGGTCGAGGTTGTACGGGCCACGCTCGTTGGGGTAATATGCCAGGTTGAGCACCCTGAGCGTAGAGGACTCCTTGTAGTTGATAGAGCGGTTGGGGAATAGTTCGTTGATGTACACCTCGCGCACGAAGGGGTCGCTCAGTTGTGCCAGGTCGTTCTTGATGTACCCGGGTGCGAGCGACGAGGTGCGGCGGGTGAAGAGCGGGTCGATGTAGTACCATGCCATCAGCGCACGGTTGTATCCGTACCTCACGTCGCTGTTGTAGGCACTTTCCACAAACATAGAGGGCGTGCTGGAGAGCACCCATTCGCGCGGGTCGGAGATGTCGTAGTCGGTATTGGCGTTCTCGAAGTCGTCGAGATAGGACGAGCCGCTCTGCGACTGGCTGTTCTTGCCTGCAATGAGTTGTGCAAACTCCGCACTGAAGTTGATGGACGACGGCTGGGTGAGGTGGAGCAACGGCAGGCGGTCGAAGAGGTTGGTGAGCCATTGGCTCTCGGTCTTCCAGGCCAGGTTGAGGCCCCAGAGGGTGTTGTTGATCGGCTCGCTGCCCATCGTCACCTTGGTGGTGAGCGCCTGCTCGCGCAGGTGTAGCAGGGTACCGCCGAAGGTGAGGTTCTTGCTGAAGTCGTACTGCCAGTTCAGGCCCAGCATGGTCTTGCGCTGCATGCCGTAGTCGGTGTTGCTCTCAAGGCTCACGTTCACCGGTGTGCCGGCGGCCAGTATGCTCTGGTTGTTGATGTGCACGATGCCGCTGTAGTAGTCCACGGTGTAGTCCGTGCCTTCTATCAGTTTCTGCCCGCCCGCCGTGACGACGACGCTGCCGCGTGGTATGTTCGTCGCGCCGAGCGAAATCTCGTCGTTGCGGCTGGCGCGGTATTCGCCGGTGATGGTGTACTTGTTCTTCTCGGCGATCTGTCGGGCTATGGTGCGTGTGCTGTCGTAGAGTTCCTGAAAGACATAGCGGTCGGCCACAGCGTCATTGCCGATGGCTTGCCGCATGTACGAGCCGAACGGCTCCACCACGGGGAATATCACACGTCCGCCCGACGCATCCACGGTGTAGCCCTCCACATAGTCGTAGTAACTGTTGGGGTTGCGCTTGTTGTTGTTGTCCAAGCGGTCCATGCCCAGCAGTTGTATGATCTTCTTCTCGCGCAGCCCGCTCTCGGGTAGGTAACTGAGTTGCACGCCGCTGGTGTCGCTGAGGAACTTGATGTCCAGGCGGAACTTGTCCTTCTGCAGGTTGGTGGCGCCGAGGTAATAGACGTTCTTCATCATCAGGTCCCAGTTGCCTTGCTGCGGGGTGCCGGCGGTGTTTTTCAGGGCTTTGACAAAGAGGGCCTTGCTGTTGTCGGCGATGTCGGTAGAGAACTCACCCACCTGATAGGTTTGGCCGCGGTAGGTGTATTCGTAGGCAATGGCGAGCACCTGGTCGGTCTGCAGCGTGCTGCTGAGCGACACGTAGCCCAGCGTGCTGTTCAGTTTGTATTCCGAGGGGTTGAGTTTGCGTGCCGAGCCCACCTTCTCATAGTCCTTACCCCCTTCCATGCCGGCAGCGTCAAGCACGGTGGTGGCCTGCGAGATATCGCGGGCGGTGGCATAGGCGCTGGTCAGCGTGGCATACTCGTCGTTGCTGCTATTGGCGGGGTTCTGCACGCTGCCTGCCGTCCACAGGTCGGTGTTCAGGCGGCTCTGCTCGCCCAGGTCGGTCAGCGCGATGAGGTCGCGCGTGTTGGTGGTCTGGCCGGTGTTGTTGGTCACCCATATCTCCACGCGGTTCACCGACACACCGCTGAGGATGTTGGGCAGTTGCGACATATTGGTGTCGTAGCGGTCGCGGAAGAAATGTGCCAGGAAGAAGTGGCGGTTCTCGTCGTAGTCTGCCGCGTTCACTTCGTAACTTTGCAGTTGCACACCGCCGCTGCCACTGCTCACGTTGGTGGACGACGACTTCTTCTGGCTGATCACGGTGGAGAGGCTCAGCCTGCCAAACTTGAAGTCGGCGCGGATACCGAACAGGCTCGATGCACCGCGTATCAGCGACGAGGTGGCGGGCATGGAGATGTTGCCGGCCTCGAGCACACGGAGCATCTCGTCTTCCTTACCCTCGTAGCGCAGGCGTATGTTCTGCGTGTCGAACGTAAAGGCGGACTTCGAGTTGTAGTTGAAGTCCATGTTCACCTTGTCACCCACGCGGGCGTTGAGCGACAGGTTGATGTCCTCGTCGAAGTCAAAGCCAAAGACATTGCGGTTGCGCTCCGAGAGCGACGGGTTGTCCACGAAGCGGGTGTTCGCGCCTATCTTCAGCGAGGCAGAGCCTTGTGTCTTGATGCGCACCCCGCCCGGGCCGAATATCTTCTCAGCGATGCCCAGGTCGAAGTGCATGTCGGTGAAGTCAAACTTCTCCTTGCCCTGCTGCACGGCGTCCGTGCGGTTCTGCTCCACAAACCAGCGGTGGCGGATGTTGCGTGTGCTACGGCGGCCAAACTCTTCGGGCGAGAGCGTCATGGGGGTGGAGAGGTAGCGGGTGTTGCCCGACAGGCGCGTGCCGAAGCGGTATTGTCCCGTCTTCTCATCGTAGAACACACCGCTCTGAATGTTCTCCGGCGTGCGCAAGTCGCCGCTGTATGTAGGGGGTGCGAAGGGGTCGGCCATGTCGGTGCGCTGCACGGGGGTGATGATCGTATCCTCGCGTGCCACGTCGGGGAGCATACTGCCCATTTCCCTTTCCGCTATTGTGGATACGCTTTGGTGCGCCGTGCTTGTCGGTATGACCATGGGCACACCATATCTATTCATACGCGCACGCGTAGCCTCTGCCACCACTTGCTCGCTGGCCCGTTGCGTGGCGGGCGCCATGCCCCTTGATGCGGCAGCACCACCCCACCCTGCCCCAGCGGCTACTATGGCCACCAGGGCGGTGATGAGCGTACTTCCTATGCGGGGCTTGTTCATGGGTTCTTACTTCGATGACATCTGCCTCAGGGCGCGCCGCACGATTTCCTCGATCGACGCCTCGGGCGTTTCCTCCACGATAGCCGCCACAGCCTTGTGCACCAGTGCCGGCGGGAAGCCCAGCGTGGTGAGTGCCGACACCGCTTCCGACGCTGGCTGCTGCGCCGCTGTGCCGGCTGTTTGCGGGGCAACGGGATAACCCGCGCCGACAGGGGCTTGCACCTTGTCGCGCAGTTCCACCACGATGCGCTCGGCGGCTTTCTTACCGATGCCTTTGATGGCGGTGAGCGCACGCATGTCCTCGTTGGCAATGATACGCACCAGTTCGTCGGGGCCGTAGGCGGAGACGATGCCACGCGCCGTCAGGCCACCCACGCCGTTCACGCTGAGGAGCAGCAGGAAGAGTTCGCGCTCTTGTTTGGAGGCAAAACCGAATAGTTGCACGGGTTGTTCCTCGCGCACCTGTTCGTACACATAGAGCCTGGCGTGTTCCTTGCCGCGCAGGGCCTCGTAGGTATGGAGCGAAATGGCCAGTTCGTAGCCCACGCCGCCGCAGTCGATCACGGCAGTCGTGCTGTCCAGTTCGTCTATCTTTCCTTCTATATAGGCTATCACGATTTCTGGGGGACTTAGGAGGTGAATGGTGGGGCATTACGGCGGCGTGCCGAGGGGCTGGAAGCCCGCATGCGGCGCGCGCACGCGCGAAGCACCCAAACTTATAACGCGCCGAGGCCTTGTTTATTACATCCGCCCGCACTTTTGTGGCGAAAATGGCGCCTGTTCACCACACGTATTCCACTTCTTTGAACCCGTAGCGCCGCATCTCCCCCTCGTCTGTGCGGAGCAGCAGCGTACCATCGGGCTCCACCTGGTCAATGCTGGCACTGAACGCTCCCTTCTCGTCGCGCCACGCGTGAGTACCGCTGCGGCGGTAGAGCCGTTTGTGGTATTCCGCTTCGATCGCCTCGAACGTACCACTCGACAGGGCTGAGGTGCTCTCGCGCAGGTCGATGTAGAGATCCATGAAGTCATCCACGAAGCGCAGCAGCAGGGCAAAGCGTCCCGTTTCGTACTCCATGATTTGCACCATCGACACGGGGTTCGGCAAGTAGTCGGGAAACGATTGCTGATTGACGTTCAGCCCTATCCCGATTGCTGCCATGCGATATTCGCCGCCGGTGATATCGTTCTGAAACAGCGTGCCGCAGAGTTTCTTGTCGCCGTAGTAGATGTCGTTAGGCCACTTGATACAGAGCCTCTCCGCCGCGTCGGGAAGCAACTTGTCCAGGGTGCGGCACAGGGCCACGGCGGTGAGTTCTGACAGGCGAAACGCCTCAGTGGGTGGCAAGAATGTAGGACTTACGGCAAGGGTGAACGTGAGGTTTTTGCCATTCTGCGAATACCAGGCGTTACCCTGCTGTCCCCTCCCCGATTTCTGCATGTCGGCATGCACCAGGGCAATGGTGTAGCCCGCCGAGACGCACGCCGCATGGCCTATGCTCCATCCCTTCTCCATCGTGGAGGTACACGTGTTCGAGTGGGTGAAAAATACGCCATCGGGCAACAGGTCCTTGAAGAATGCGATCTGCGCCTTCTTGGGCAGGCCGTGCAGCACAGTGGAATATGCCGTATAAACCAGGCGTCTGATCTGTGCGTCATCCACATCACGGCCAAAGACCACCTCTATCCAGTGACGCTTGTTCCAGTGCCACGCAGGTATCACGCCGTCATAACGGGCCTGCAGCGCTGTGGTCTGCGATGGCGGGGATTTCAGCACCACGCGATCGGGGCGTGTCAGGTCGATGCACGCGAAGATCTTGCCCAGCACGCGGTAGGTCACAAAGTCCTCGCCAAACGGTGTGTCCTCGGTGCAGCCTTGCAGCGACAGTATCGTCAGGCGAATGAGTTCGATGTTCATGGTCAGCGCGGCAGTTGTTGCTCAAGAAATTCGCAGGCGTCAGCCACGCAGTCGGGGCAGTCCCTGAGCGGCCCGCCCTGGCCCACGCCTTTCAGCAACCTGCACTGCGTGGCGCCGTTGCGCTGCTGAAAAGCGTTCATCACGGCGCGCTGTGCACGCATAGCGGCGGCGTTCTCCTGGTAGGCACAGCCCAGCACCAGTCCAGCGCCCACCAATGCGCCGCAGGTGCCTTCCATATTGCCCATGCCCACACCGAACGCGGCACCCACGCGGCGGGCCGCTGCCTCGTCGAGCCCTGTGATGTCGGGATAGGTGCTGAGCACGCATTGCGCGCAGTTGTGTGTGCCAAGACGCTTGCGTTCTGCGGCGAGATGCTTACGTGTTTCCATCGGTATCGTGTTTCTGAGGGGTTTACGTTTTCCGTGCAAAGATACGACGCGCGCGCAGATTGGCCAAATGCGGGCCTCGGCACACGAATAGGGGCACGCCGCCGCGCCGATACGAAAAGATGTTGTACCTTTGTGGCGAAAAAGGCAGACGGCTCGCTGCTGTGCGATATCTCCGCACCAATCTCCTGCCGCACAATTCCCCTAATTTCTGATATGTCAAAGACCGTCGCACAACTGCTCGTGAGGGAACGCACGATGCTCACCCCGCACCACGCGCTCATCACCCTCTTTTCCGACACCATGCCCGTGTGCAGCGCCGGCCAGTTTCTCAACGTCCTCGTGCCGGACAGTCCCCGTACCTTCTTGCGTCGCCCCATTTCCATCCACGACTACGCCCCCGACGGCACGCTACGCCTGCTCGTTCACGACGTAGGCGACGGCACCCATCGCCTCTGCCGCTTGCAGCCAGACGATACGCTCGATTGTCTGCTACCTTTGGGACGCCCGTTCTCCATGCCTGCCACGCCTGGTGACGTGCTCCTCGTGGGTGGCGGCGTGGGCGTGGCACCCCTGCTGTTCCTCGGAAAGGAACTGGCCCGCAGCGGCTGCGCCGTGACGTTCATCCTCGGCGGAAAGACCGAGGCCGACATCCTGCGCAGAGAGGCCTTCGAGCAGGTGGGGCGCGTGGGCCTCACCACCGAGGACGGCAGCGCCGGCACCCGCGGCTTCGTGACGCACCACCCAGCCATGTGCCAACCCTACGACCGCATCTACACCTGCGGACCGAAGCCCATGATGCAGGCCGTGGCGAAGGTGGCGCACCAGACGGGCACGCCCTGCGAGGCATCGCTCGAGAATATGATGGCCTGCGGCCTGGGGGCCTGCCTCTGCTGCGTGGAGAAGACCACCAGCGGAAACCGCTGCGCCTGCACCGACGGCCCTGTATTCGACACCAAGGAACTCTTGTGGTAAACCTCTTATCTCCCCACCATGCCTGACCTCCATGTGAATATCGGCGCGCTGCGCCTGAAGAACCCCGTACTCACGGCCAGCGGCACCTTCGGCTACGGCACGGAGTTCGCACCTTTTCTCGACCTCGAAGCCCTCGGTGGATTCATCGTCAAGGGCACCACGCTCCACCCCCGCGAGGGAAACGACTACCCCCGTATGGCCGAGACGCCATCGGGGATGCTCAACTGTGTAGGCCTGCAAAACAAGGGCGTAGAACACTTCTGTTCGGAGATCTACCCCACCCTCTCCAACCTCGATACCGCTGTCATCGTCAATGTCAGCGGCTCCACGGTGGAGGACTACGCCGCCTGCGCCGCGCGTATCGCCGAACTGGAACACGTGCCGGCCATCGAACTCAACATCTCCTGCCCCAATGTCCAGGCTGGCGGCATGGCGTTCGGCGTGACGGCACGGGGAGCGGCGAGCGTGGTGGCAGCGGTGCGTAAGGTCTATCCCAAGACGCTCATCGTGAAACTGTCGCCCAACGTGACCGACATCACCGAGATAGCCCGCGCTGCTGAGGCAGAGGGTGCCGACAGCCTCTCACTCATTAACACCCTGTTGGGCATGGCCATCGACATCGAGAGCCGCAAACCGGTGCTGAGCATCGCCACGGGCGGGCTGAGCGGACCGGCTGTGCGCCCCGTGGCGCTGCGCATGGTGTGGCAGACGGCCAAGGCGGTGAAGGTGCCCATCATAGGCCTCGGCGGGATCTGCTCCGCCGAGGATGCCATCGCCTTCATCATGGCGGGCGCCACAGCCATACAGATCGGCACAGCCAACTTCATCGACCCGCGCACTGCAGCGCATGTGGTGCAGGGCATCAACGAATGGATGCAATCACACGGCGTGAATAGCCTCGACGAAATACGCGGCTGCATCTGACGCGTCGCACACTTTATAATCCCACACCTATGCTCCTGCTCATCTGTGCAATCTTCCTCCTCGGCCTCGTGCTGCTCGCCACGCCGCGCCTGCATCGCCTCAACGCTGCCGCCATCGCGGTGTTCCTCGCCGCCATGTGCTGGGTGACGTATATGATCGGGGCCGACGACTTCCTTGCCGCGCACCACGCCGAGGCGTATCGCCTCTTCCTGGGAGGCGACGCGCCCACGCACCACAGCGCAAAACTCTTCGTGGCTACCGAGGTGTTTCCCAGGTATGTGGCGGTGGCTTCGGGGGTGGTGCTCTTCCTGCTCTCCACCATGAACATCGTGGAGATACTCTACAACAACGGCTGCTTCGACTTTGTCACCCATTGGCTTCGCACCCGCTCGCCACGCCGTCTGATGTGGATGCTGGCGGGGCTCACCTTTGTGCTCTCTGCCAACCTTGACAACCTCACCACAGCTGTGCTGATGCTCACGCTGACACGCACCCTCGTAGCCACCGATCGCCTCAGGCGTATCTATGGCTTCGTCATTGTGGTGGCGGTGGCCTGTGGCGGGGCGATGACTGTGATTGGCGACGTGACGGGCCTCACGCTATGGAGCGAGGGACTCGTCACGCCCACCCGCTACAGCGCCGCCCTGGCGCTGCCCTGCCTCGCAGCCCTCTGTGTCACCCTACTCCTGCTCACGCCCAAACTACCTGCCCGCCTCGACCTCGTCAGCGCTGCCGGCGCATATCGCGGTGACGACAATCTGCTCCCCGACTGGCAACGCCTGTTGTTGCTCGGTATTGGCATCGGCGGTTTGTGGTTCATCCCTACGTTCCATCGCCTCACCCAACTGCCGCCCTTCGTCGGCGCGCTCTGCGTGGTGGCCGTGCTATGGGTGGTGAACGAACTCTGCAACCGCCGCCTGATGTACAGCGACCGCATGTCGCGCCGTCGCTTCCCCACCGCCCTGCAATATGCCAACGTGCAGAACATGCTGCTCTTCACCGGCCTGATCCTCACCTTCGGCGCGGTGCGCGAGACGGGTGCGCTCGACGCCCTCTCCTCCGCCCTCGCTCCCCATGGTGGCCACATGTACCTCAGCGGCCTCGTACAAGGCGCGCTGGCGGCTCTCGTGGGCAACGTACCCTCGCTCATCGGGGGCATGGCGGTGTACAACACCTCCTTCTTCGCCGACGTCGTGCCCCTGGCCTACGCCCCCGACGGGCACTTCTGGACCTGGCTCGCACTGTGCACCTCGCTCGGCGGCGCACTCACCCTCGGCGGCACGGTGGCAGGCATCTTCTTTGAACGTATGGAGAAGGCGCCGCTCTCCTGGTACCTGCGCCACTGCGCCCCGCGCCTCATCGTCGGTTCCCTCGTCGCTGCCATAGTTTTTATTTTGCAGACCTGGATCACGATTTCGACCTGAACAACCCTAAGGTCTGTTCTCCATCCCCCTCCCTCACTACCTCCGAAAAACTACATCCGTTGTAGTTTAAACAAGGTCCGTGAGACTTTAAAGTCACACGGAGTTACTTTAAAGTCACACGGACCTTGTTTAAACACCCTCGCAACGGGTGCGACCTGCGTCGCTCAGCAGGGTGGCGCGGGCCTTAGTCGTGGAATTTTCCAGCAAGTTCGCAGAGGTTCACTACCACCTGCATGGCCTTGTGCAGGCTGGGCACGGGCAGGAACTCGTGGGGGCCGTGGAAGTTAAGGCCACCGGCGAAGATGTTGGGGCATGGTAGGCCGCGGAACGAGAGTTGTGCGCCGTCGGTGCCGCCACGGATGGCCTGCACGCGCGGCGACACACCGGCCAGTTCCATGGCTTTGATAGCCATATCGATGACGTGCGGCACGGGCTCCACCTTCTCGCGCATGTTGCGGTACTGGTCGCGCAGCGCCACGGTCACCGTGCCTTCGCCATACTTCTCCGAGAGGTCCTCGGCCAATTGTTCCATGAAGCGCTTGCGCTCGTGGAACTTACGGGCGTCGTGGTCGCGAATGATGAACGAGAGGGTGGCGCGCTCGCAGCTGCCCTCGATGTTCAGCAGGTGGTAGAAGCCCTCATAGCCCTCGGTGGTCTCGGGCAGATCGGCCTCGGGGATGCGGCTCACCAGTTCGGCGGCGATACGACCGGCGTTGATCATCTTGCCCTTGGCATAACCGGTGTGGACCGATACACCCTGTATCGTGAATTTCGCGCCAGCAGCGTTGAAACATTCGTATTCCAGTTCGCCCACTTCGCCACCGTCCATGGTGTAAGCCCATTCGCAGCCAAATTTCTCCACGTCGAAATGGTGCGCCCCGAGGCCTATCTCTTCGTCAGGGTTGAAGGCCACGCGGATCTTGCCGTGCTTGATTTCGGGATGCTCTTGCAGATAGACCATGGCCTGCACGATCTCGGCGATGCCGGCCTTGTCGTCGGCTCCGAGCAGCGTGGTGCCGTCGGTGACGATGATGTCCTCCCCGATGTGGCGTTTCAGTTCGGGGAACGTGGCGGTATCGGTCACGATGCCCTGTTCGGCATTGAGCACGATGTCCAAGCCATCGTAGTCCTTCACGATGCGCGGCTTGATGTTCGCGCCGGAGCAGTCGGGGCTGGTGTCGTAGTGCGAGATGAAGCCGATGACTGGGGCATCGGGCTTGCCGTTGGCGGGCAGCGTGGCGTAGATGTAGCCGAGGTTATCCATCTCCACGTCTTCAAGGCCTATCTCTCGCAGTTCGTCAGCCAGGAAACGGGCGAAGAGGAGTTGTTTGTCGGTGCTGGGCGTTTTTCCTGCGTCCTCTGCCGACTGCGTGTCGAACTGTGTGTAGGCGAGGAAGCGTTCAACGATTGTTTTCATGGGTATATTGGGTTTTGTTGATTACGATTTGGGAATGGTTCGGGCCGCTGTCGTGGCGGTCCTGTGGGTTCACGGATGTTGGATCATCTTTTGAGCACGCGGGCTGGCCCAGATACGATGCTTGCCCTGCGCGTCTTGGTAGATGATATAGGCATCCAGTTTCTTGTGCGACGCCACGACAGCCTTCGCGCTGTCGACCCCCAGCACCATAAAGGCGGTGGCGTAGGCATCGGCTTCGGCACAAGTAGGGGCTATCACGGTGGCCGACAGCACATCGCGCTGCACGGGGTTGCCTGTGCGTGGGTCAATGGTGTGCCCCACCTTCTTGCCGCCGCGCTGACGGAAGTTGAGGTAGTTGCCGCTGGTGGCCACAGCGCCGGTGCCGAGGTCCAGAACGCTCTGCACCATGCCCGCCGTGGCGTCAGCCGTAGTGGGTTTCACCACACCCACGGTCCAGGGCTTACCGTCGGGGTTCTTGCCGCGTGCCACCACTTCGCCACCTATCTCCACCATATAGTCCTCCACGCCATGCTCCTCCAATACGGCAGCGAGGCGGTCGGCAGCAAAACCTTTGGCCACCGCGCCGAGGTCGATCTGCACGCGCGGGTCGGTCTTGACGAGGCGTTTGTTACGCACCAGGACGTGGTGCATCCCCACAAAGCCCATCACGCTGTCGATGGCCGCGGTGTCGGGGTTCTCTCCCACCCTGTCGGGCCCGAAGCCCCACGCCCTGACGAGCGGGGCGACGGTGACGTCGAAGGCGCCGCCGGTGGCACGATTCACCTCCTGCGCCAGGGAGAACACCTTGCAGAAGGTCTGGCTGAGTGTGTCGGTGGTGTTGCTGTTCAAGCGCGAGAGCAGGCTCTCTTTGTTGAAGAGGCTGAAGGTGGCATCGAGCCGCATGAGTTCGGCCTGCAACGCGCTGTGAAGATCCTCCATACCCTGATATTTCACATGGTAGGCAGTGCCGAATACAGGGCCTTCGTTCTCGCGCCACTCCATCTTCTGGTGGCGGTAGAGGATGACGGCTGTGCCCACCACGAGGAAGAGCAAGAAGGCCAGGCTCATCCTACGTTTGGCACGCGAGGGGTTATGGATAGGGGGTGCTTCTTTCATAGTTCAAAAACGAGGTTGAACGTTCCGCCGAAGTTGCTGCTGTCGTTCTTTCCGAAGCCGGGCACGTACCAGGCCTGCCCGGGCTCGCTCACCTTTTGGTGCAACCGACGACGGTAGCGCACGCTCCAACCAAGGTGGATATTGCGCCACAGTTTTGTCTCGAGGCCAAAGACCAACTCCGCCCACAGCATGTTGCTTTTCACGTCGGTGTAGTTGAATCCCACATTGTCGTGCCACACGGGGTCGGCCATGTCGGGCGAGGCGATGTCGTAGGAAAACGTGGTGAAGGCGGCCCTCAGCCCGCCGAAGAGGCGGCTGCGCGATTTGTTTGGTTTCAGGAAGTTGTAGTCCACACCCAGACGGAAGTAGGGCGCGCTGGCTTTCAGGTGGATATCGGTGGCGTCGTCGGTGCGGTCGCACACACCGAGGCCGGCCTCAAAGATGGGGAACACCTTTTGTTTGAGGTTCAGGCGCACGAAGGCGCCATATTCACCGTATGCAGTGAAGGCTGCCAGGCCGCTACCGAGCACGTCCACACCCACCGCCACGCCGCCAAACAGGGGCTCGTCGCTGGGCAGCAAGCGGTCCGCCAGCCGCGCCACGACGTTGCGCACACGACTCGTGTCGCGCTCCGTCTCGGCGGGAGCGGCGGTGACGCGCTGGCACGCCACGCTACTCAATATAACTGCGAAGATAAAGGCGTATGTTCTCCTGAGTGTCATAGTTCACGGTGGGGTTCACCAGTTCCACGCCCTCGAGCGCGTTGTGGGTGCAGGTCACCTCGGTGATGGTATGGAAATAGCACAACGGGCAGTCCATCGACTCGAAGTGCGCCTCGTTGGTGTGGTAGATGCAGAGGGTGTCGCGCACCTCGTCGCCCTCGGTGTCGGCAAAGCGCAGGATGATGCTGTCCTTGTCGGCGGTGTAGTGCACGGGGAGCAGGAAGGAGGCGATGTTCTGCCCCTTGTTGAGCAGGATGCTGTCGGTACCCACGGCGGTGACGGTGAGCGTGTCCTGCAAGGTCACCTCTGTGCCGTCGGTGCGGTACAGGCCGTACTGCACTGCCACCACGTTCTGCAACGGGCAGTCCACCTCCGAGCACCGCCCCATGGCCAGCAACGCACCAAGCAGGGCGACGACGGCAAGGGCGTTAAATGGTCGTCTCGATCTGATACTCATTGCGCGAATCCGAGTTGCGGCTGATCAGTTCGCCGATGAAGCCCGCCAGGAACAGTTGCGTACCGAGCATCATCATCGTCAGCGCGATGTAGAAGTACGGGGAGTTCGTCACCAACGGCGCCGGCGTACCGCTCCACAGGTGGGCCAGTTTCACACCGCCCACGATCATCACCGCGATGAGGCCCACGAAGAACATCAGCGTGCCGAGGAAACCGAACACGTGCATCGGCTTCTTGCCGAACGTGCCGAGGAACCACAGCGTGAGCAGGTCGAGGTAGCCGTTCACGAAGCGGTTCAGTCCGAATTTGGTCTTGCCGTACTTGCGGGCCTGATGGTGCACCACCTTCTCCCCTATCTTGTCAAAGCCGGCGTTCTTGGCCATGTAGGGGATGAAGCGGTGCATCTCGCCAAACACCTCGATGTTTTTCACCACGTCCTGGCGATAGGCTTTCAGCCCGCAGTTGAAGTCGTGGAGGTTGTGCACCCCGCTCACGGCGCGGGCCGTGGCGTTGAAGAGTTTGGTGGGTAGCGTCTTCGACAGCGGGTCGTAGCGTTTCTGCTTGTAGCCGCTCACCAGGTCGTAGCCCTCCTCGGTGATCATGCGGTAGAGTTCGGGTATCTCGTCGGGGCTGTCTTGCAGGTCGGCATCCATCGTGATGACCACACCACCTTTGGCGGCCTTGAAACCGCAAAAGAGCGCGGGCGACTTGCCGTAGTTACGGCGAAACTTGATGCCGTGCACACGGGCGTCCTTAGCGGCCAGGCCTTCTATGACCTGCCACGACGTGTCGGTACTGCCGTCATTGACAAAGAGGATTTCGTAGGTAAACTTGTTGGCCTCCATCACGCGCACGATCCATTCGTGCAGTTCGGGCAGGCTCTCCGCCTCGTTGTAGAGGGGCACGACGACGGATATATCAGGTCTTGTTTCCATCTTGGGGATTGTAGATTATCAGGTTGCTGGCTCAATACCCTGGCTGGGGCGATTTGCGGCAGAAAGCGGCCACAATCAGCGACACCACGGGTGCGGCGAATAGGTTCATATAGATTATAGAAGCGGCATAGTCGGCGGGCGGCACCTCGCGCATCTCGTCGATCACCTGCACCAGCGTCTTGCCGCCAGTGGCCAGGGCGACCTGCTTGTCCATGCCGCTGATCTTCATCTGCGCCACCACCTCGGGGCTACTCAGCATGGCTTCGTAGGCGTCGAACGTGACGCCATGGTCGAACCACATGAGATACACCCCCACGGCAAGGGCCACGATGATGCCGGAATAGAAGCCCATCAGCAGCGAGTGGATATAGGCGCGGGCGAAACTGAACCCTGCGGCAGGCACCATCACGGCGTCGCGAAAGCGGCGCGTCAGCCACACCGCCACGAAGGGCGATGCCAGCACCACGCCATACGCCAGCATGCCCGCCAGGGGATACTGCAACGACAGACGCATCAGGGCCACGCTCACGATTCCCAGCAGGCCGAAATACAAGCCGTGGAGCATGGCGAAGGAGTTCGCCTGGGCGAAGAGGGAGTTCTTCTTCTCTGCCATAGGTCGCGATCAGGAAAGGCTACCGAGCCACTGGCCCACGTTCTGCGCGATGCGCTCCTCGGTGGTGTCGGATGCAGGAACGAAGGTCTCGCCCGTGAGTTGTTCATAGAGTTCCACGTAGCGTGCCGTGATGCCCTCCACCACGGCGGGTGTCATCTCGGGCACGCGCTGACCTTTCTGACCGGAGAAGCCCTCGCTCATCAGCCACTCGCGTACAAACTCTTTCGACAACTGGCGCTGTGGCTCGCCGGCGCTGAAACGCTCGGCGTAGCCCTCCGAGTAGAAGTAGCGGCTGGAGTCGGGCGTGTGGATCTCGTCCATCAGACACACCGTGCCGTCGGCCAGTTTGCCGAACTCGTACTTCGTGTCCACGAGTATCAGGCCGCGCTGTGCAGCGATCTCCGTGCCACGGGCAAAGAGCGCCAGGGCGTAGCGTTCCATCGTGGCATACTCCTCGGGCGTGGCCAGCCCCTGGCGCAGTATTTCCTCGCGCGAGATGTTCTCGTCGTGCAGGCCCAGTTCGGCCTTGGTGGTGGGGGTGACGATGGGTTGTGGGAAACGCTCGTTCTCCCTTAGCCCCTCGGGCAGACGCACGCCGCACAGTTCGCGCTCGCCAGCCTTATAGGCACGCCAGGCACTGCCGCACAGGTAGCCACGCACGATCATCTCCACGGGGAAACCCGTGCAACGCACACCGGCGGTGACGTTGGGGTCGGGCACGGCGCGTTTCCAGTTGGGGCAGATGTCGGCGGTGGCGTCGAGGAAGCGTGCCGCAATCTGATTGAGCACCTGGCCCTTGCAGGGGATGCCCTCGGGAAGCACCACGTCGAAGGCGCTGATGCGATCGGTGGCTACCATCACCAGCGTGTCCTCGCCGATGCCATATACATCGCGCACCTTGCCATGATAGACGCTGGTCTGGCCGGGCAGGTGCAAGTCGGTTTGTGTTAAGGCTTTCATTGTGTATATAGGTTTGAAGCAAAAAATATTCGGTCAGTCGTGGCTCGTCGCGCCATCGTTCTCCTTCTTTTCTTCGGGCTCTGCCACACGTCGCTCGCGGTGGCTGGCGGCTTCGTAGGCCTGCACGATGCGCGTGACGAGGCGGTGGCGCACAATGTCGCTGCGGTCCAGCGTGACGAAGGCCACGCCCTCGATGCCCGCGAGCACCCGACGCGCATCGACGAGGCCACTGCGCTGCACGGCGGGGAGGTCGATCTGCGTCACGTCGCCGGTGATCATCATTTTCGTGCCGTGGCCCAGACGGGTGAGGAACATGCGCAGTTGTGCACGCGTGGTGTTCTGTGCCTCGTCGAGGATGACGACGGCGTCGCTCAGCGTGCGACCGCGCATAAAGGCCAGCGGAGCAATCTGTATCACCCCCGTCTCCATATAGTCCTGCAACTTGGCCGCAGGAATCATCTCGCCGAGCGCGTCGTACAGGGGTTGCAAGTATGGATCTACCTTGTCCTTCATGTCGCCAGGGAGGAAGCCGAGTTTCTCGCCCGCCTCCACCGCCGGACGGCTGAGGATGATGCGCCGCACCTCCTTGCGTTTCAGGGCACGCACGGCCAGGGCGATGCCCACATACGTCTTGCCCGTTCCGGCAGGGCCGATGGCAAAGACCAGGTCGTTCGCATCAAAGGCCTCCACGATGCGGCGCTGCCCGTCGGTGCGCGGCGCCACAGGTTTGCCACCCGTGCTATATACGATGGCGGCGCCGCTCTCGTCAGGGGGCGACATGCCACGCACGGCGGCCAGGATATCCTCCTCGCTCAGGGAGTTGAAACGCACGCAGTGCGACTTCAAACGCTCAAAGAGGGGCTCGAAGCGCGCCACGTCGGCCTCGTCGCCCAACACACGCACCACATCGCCACGCGCCACAAGCCGCAACTTGGGTTGCAGCGAGCGGAGCATGCGCAGGTTGGCATTGCCTACGCCGTAAAACAACATGGGGTCGGCCTCGTCAAGCAGGAAGTGGCGTTCTATCATTCAGGTGCGCACAAATATCATCGTTTTCGTGAAGCCATAGCGATGGAGCGAAACTTGTTTCGGCTTTGCCTTGGCGAGAAAACGTCTGAAGAAAAACGAAGGATTGCGCAAAAGTAACGAAAAGGATTTATATGCGTTGCCCACCACTATTTTTTTGTTTTCCCCGCGCCCACGACATCGGCGGAATATCGTAATTTTGCCGTGCTAAGGCGATGTTTCACCACCCCCTGGGAGCGCGGGCGTCTCGCCCGCGGCCACGCTCATCGCATTGCGACCACGCGCTCCATATATTATTATCCCCCCTCCTCACGATATGAACGACGAGAGACGCTACGCACACCAAGCCGCCACCTTCGCCCAACGTTGGCAAGGACGCGGATACGAACGCGGCGACAGCCAGGCCTTCTGGCTCTCGCTGCTCGCCGAGGTGTACGGCGTGGAACGTCCCGAGGAGTTCATACGCTTTGAGGAACGCGTCAAGGCCGACACCACGAAGCCCAGGAGCGCGAGTCCCTCGCTCGCCACTACGTTCATCGACGCCTACATCCCCGCCACGCGTGTGCTCATCGAGCAGAAGAGCCTCGGCACCGACCTGCGTGCCAGGATACGCCAGAGCGACGGCACGTTGCTCACCCCTTTCGAGCAGGCACGCCGCTACGTGCTCGGCCTGCCCCTCTCGCAACACCCCCGCTGGATCGTCACCTGCAACTTCAGCGAGTTCCTCGTCTACGACATGGAGCGCCCCACCGCGCCGCCCGAGAGCATCCTGCTCAAAGACCTCGCCAAGGAGCGCCACCGCCTCGAGTTCCTCGTCAAGCACGACGCCCAGCGCATCAGCCGCGAGACCGAGGTCAGCGTACGCGCCGGCGAAATTATCGGTGAGGTCTACGACGCCCTGCTCGGCACGCCGCCCGAGCAGATAACGCGCGAGCAGTACCTCCACGCCCTCAACACCTTCTGCGTGCGCCTCGTCTTCTGCTTCTATGCCGAGGACGCGGGGCTGTTCCGACATGGCCAGTTCCACGACTACCTCGCGCGCTACAACTCGCAAGACTTCCGCCGCGCGCTCAAAGCCCTCTTCAAGACGCTCGCCACGCCACCTGCGGAGCGCGACCCCTTCCTCGAGCCCGAACTCGCGGCATTTCCCTACGTCAATGGCGGCCTCTTCGCCGACGGCGCCGACGCCACACCCGTGCCGCCAGTAAACTTCAAGGCCAAGACGCTCATCCTCGAGCGTGCCTCGGCGCAGTTCGACTGGTCGGAAATCAGCCCCACCATCTTCGGCGCTGTCTTCGAGAGCACCCTCAACCCCGAGACGCGGCGCTCGGGCGGCATGCACTACACCAGCGTGGAGAATATCCACCGCGTCACCGATCCCCTCTTCCTCGACGCGCTGCGCAGCGAGTTTCACCACATCCTCTTGCAGACCGAGGGGCGCCGCCGTCAGCGCGACCTGAAACGCTTCCAAGAGAAACTCTCCACGCTCACCTTCCTCGACCCCGCGTGCGGCTCGGGCAACTTCCTCACCGAGACCTACCTCTCCCTGCGCCGCCTCGAGAACGATGTGATTCGCGAGCGCTACAAGGACATGCCGTTCCTCCCCGGCACGAGTCCTGTGCTGGTGAGCATCGGGCAATTCCACGGCATCGAGGTGAACGACTTTGCCGTCACCGTGGCCACCACTGCGCTGTGGATCAGCGAGGCACAGATGCTCGCCGAGACGGAGCGTATCACTGGCCACGACATCGACTTCCTGCCGCTGAAGACCTATGCCAACATCACGCTGGGCAACGCCCTGCAGACGCCCTGGCCCGAGACGGACTATATCATCGGCAACCCGCCGTTTGTGGGCTATTCCCTGCAAAGCGCAGAACAGAAGCAGGACATGCTCCGCGTCTTTGGCAAGCAATGGAGAGGAGCGGGCAAGATGGACTACGTCTGCGCCTGGTACAAGCGTGCCTGGGAGGTGATGCGGCGCCACCCGCACACTCGCGCCGCCCTCGTCTCCACCAACAGCGTCACACAGGGTGAGCAGCCCGCCCTGCTCTTCAAGCCGCTCTTTGCCGAGGGCTTGCACATCAACTTCGCCCGCCGTACGTTCCGCTGGGACAGCGAGGCCACGCTGAAGGCCCACGTCCACTGCGTCATCATCGGCTTTTCGGCAGCAAACGTCAACCCGCCGACGATTTACGAGGGGGAGCAGGTCATTCCCGCCCGCAACAACGCTGAACAAAAGATCGTATGGCACAGCCGTGGATACCTGCCGCATTGCGAATGGCAAGAGTTACAATCCATCACGTTCCGCCTCTATGACTCCGTACCCGCAGAGGTGATCAAGCAATGGAAGAGCCGACTGAATGGCACAGACGACGATGCCGAACAGCAAGAAATCCGCATCCGCCTCATGCGGGAGATAACCCAGTATGAGGACAAGGGCTTCGGGCAGTGTTTCCTAAGCGACGAAGCCGTTGCCGACATGGTGCAACGCACGTTGCTGAGTTTGGACGGAGACTTATACAAATTGATACGTTGGTGCATTATGCCCAATCACGTCCATATGCTCATCGAGCCGCTGCCAGATGTGGCGCTTTCCACCATCATGCAGCGCATACGTTCATTCACGGCGCATCAAGCCAATAAGTTATTACAACGTAAGGGCAAGTTTTGGATGAACGAATACTTCGACCGCTTCATCCGCAACGGCAATCATTACGCCAACGTAGTGGACTACATCGACCACAACCCCGTGCGCGCTGGGCTGTGCAGTTCCCCTGATCGCTGGCCCTGGAGCAGTGCCGGCTGCAACCTCATTAAAGCCGTCAGTCATTTCAGTCCATCCACCTCCATCAACCCGCCTATTGCAAACGCTGGGAGCGCGGGCGTCCTCGCCCGCAACGAAGCCCTGATGCGGGCGGGGACGCCCGCGCTCCCAGCTCTTGCAACAGGCGGGCCGACGATATACGACGGGGAGCAAACCATTTCTGCACGGCATATCAACGCCTACCTCACTGACGCGCCGGATATCTTTGTGGAGAGCAGGAAGAAGCCGCTCTGCGACGTGCCGGAGATGAACAAAGGAAGCCAACCCACGGACGGAGGCAACTTCTTCCTTACCACGGAGGAGCGCACCGCGCTAATCAGCCGCGAGCCAGCACTTGCGCGCTTCGTACACCCGACGATGGGTGCCGAGGAGTTCATTAAAGGAAATGAACGCTATGTACTTTGGCTCAAGGATGCCACACCTGCCGACATACGCCGCTCACCACTGCTCCGCAAGCGCGTGGAACAAGTTCGCAACATGCGCCTGGCAAGCCCGAAGGCTGCCACACGCAAATGCGCCGAAACGCCCACACTGTTTCAGGAAGACCGCCAGCCCACCGCCGGCAACTACCTCCTTGTCCCCTCCGTCTCCTCCGAGCGTCGGCCCTACGTGCCCATAGGCTTTCTCGACGCAGAAACCATCGCCTCAAACCTCGTGCTTATCATCCCCTCCGCCACCCTCTACCACTTCGGCGTGCTGACCTCATCGGTGCACATGGCGTGGATGAGAGCCGTGTGCGGACGATTGGAGACACGATACCGCTACTCCAAAGACATCGTCTATAACAACTTCCCCTGGCCTGCACCGGCGGCGGGGCACCACGAGAAGATTGGCCTCACCGCGCAGGCCATCCTCGATGCCCGTGCTCGCTACCCCGACTCCTCGCTGGCCGACCTCTACGACCCGCTCACCATGCCTGCCGAATTGCGTAAGGCACACGAGGCGAACGACCGCGCGGTGCTCGAAGCCTACGGCCTGCCGCACGCCGCGCCCGAGCAACACATCCTCGAACACC
>JAFSWM010000112.1 GCA_017444485.1 Bacteroidaceae bacterium
CCGTTTACGGTCCGTGGGGGCGCCCCGACATGGCGCCGTTCCTCTTTGCCGACGCCATCATGCACGGACGCGCCCTGCGGCTCTTCAACGGCGGGGAGATGGCACGCGACTTCACCTACATTGACGACATTGTGGAGGGTACACTACGCGTGGCGCTTGCCGAGAGCAGTCCCCTCCCCGTCTATAACATAGGGTGCGGATCGCCCCAGCCGCTCACGCATTTCCTCCATACGCTCGAAGAGGCGCTGGGACGCGAAGCCATCGTGCAGAAAGCGCCTATGCAGCCTGGCGACGTGGTGCGCACATGGGCCGACACCACGGCCTTGGAGCGCGATTTCGGATACCGCCCACAGATAGGCCTCGAAGAGGGTGTCAAGCGCTTTGCACAATGGTTTAAGAACGACTATAAAGAACTCCTCACACGATGAAAAGACTGCTCATCCCTATCCTCGCCGCTGCCCTATGGCAGCCCGTCAGCGCACAGCGAGCCGACATTATTCCTCAACCCAGGCAGATACAAATGGCAAGCGGCACATTCACCGCCGACGACACCGAGGAACTGCTCCGGGCGGCCACGGCGCTCCCTGCATGGTTTGGCAGTTCAACGGCGGCATTCCCGCCCGCGCCCGAATACCTTCGCGTGGTATTAGACGCCAGCATCCCCGCCGGCGGATACCGTCTGAGCGTCACGAACTCAGACATCGAATTTGCGGCAAGCGGCAAAGAGGGAGCAAACTATGCCCTCGCCACGCTCCAACAGTTGGTGATGCTGAACCATGACGGCAGCCGCGCTGTGCTACCCTGCATGACAATCAACGACAAGCCCAACTACGCCCACCGAGGCTTCATGCTCGACATCTCACGCCACTTCTTCACGAAGGAGGAGGTGATGCGCATGCTCGACGTGATGCACTATTACAAACTCAACCGCTTCCACTGGCACTTGACAGACGACCAGGGATGGCGCATTGAAATACCGGAATATCCTCGGCTCACGCTAGTGGGCGCGGTGCGCGACTCCTCACTCACCAACAAGGGCAGACAGCCCTTCTTCTACGACGACACACGCTACGGCGATGGTATGTTCTACACGCTCGACGACCTGCGGGAAGTGGTGGCCTATGCCCAAGCGCTGAACATCGAGATCATCCCCGAGATAGACCTTCCGGGCCACATGGTTGCAGCCGTAGCGTCGTATCCCGAACTGGGTTGTAACCCCGGCCGCCAAGTGAGCGTGCGGGTGCACCAAGGCGTCTCCAAAGAGGTGCTGAATGTGGGCGACGACCGCGTCATCGACTTCTTGAAATGTGTACTGGGCCATGTCTGCGACGTGTTCCCCTACCCTTACATCCACCTCGGCGGCGACGAGTGCCCCACCGATGAGTGGAAAGACAATGCGCTCTGCCTGCAACGGGTGGAGCAGGAGGGATTGAAAGGCGTGGAGGAATTGCAATCGTGGCTCGTGGAGCGTCTCGGCACATGGCTGAAAGACGAATATGGCAAAGACATCATCGTATGGGACGAACTCCTCGCCCATTGGAACGACAGCAACCGCATACGTCCTGTCATCATGTGCTGGCGGGGGCTGAAATACACAGAGCAGGCCGCCGCGCGAGGCTTCCGGTGCATCTCCGTGCCTAACTATCCGATGTACCTCGACCTCATCCAGATGCAGCCCGAAGACGCTGACGTGTGCGAGACTTACCAAGGCGGTTACGGCCCGAAGGACGTGAACACCGTGGAAGGTATCTACCGCATGAATCCCGTGGCACTCATGGCCGGCAAAGAGAATCTCTGCCTGGGCACGCAGGGCAACCTTTGGACAGAGAGTTGCTGCAACGAACGCCAGGCGCAATACCAGATGCTGCCGCGCTTGCTCGCTGTGGCCGAGAACGGCTGGCTCAACGAAGGGGAGAAAGACTGGGACGGCTTCCGGCAACGTCTGCAAAGCCACGACGAACTTCTTGACATGATGGGCTACACCTATGCTCGTCACTACTTCGACCAACCGGAATTGTCATCCCTGGACAGCGCACGCATCGAGGCACATACTATCATGTCGCAAGGCGCACCCGGCACCCCCGGCTACCCTGCCGCCCGCGCCTACGAGAAACTGCGGCGCGCGCTGGGTTCGCAGAACCTCCCTGCAGCATTGGCTGCATTTAAGAAAGCAACCATCGCACTTCCCGTGCCAGGCACAGCCTACCATATTCGCTCGGCCTCGGAATGGTATCTGGCAAAATATGCTGGCAGCGCACTCTATGCCAAACAGGGAGAAGGCCTGCACCTGCACTATACCCCGCAGGGCGATGATACCGAGGTGTGGGTGTGCGAAAAGGGCACAGCAGGACGTTTCACCTTTGTGAACATAGCGGACGCCACGGTGCGCATTGAAGACGTCAGCATTGAGAAGGCCGTGCAACCCGTGCCAGGCTACGCTTACATCCCTGGCACACTGCTCCTACGCCGTGCTGACGGCAAAGTGCTTGAAGCCACCAGCAGCGGCACTGTCACATTTGGCACCGATGAATTGCTGTGTCACCCAGGCACTTGGCTCATCACACCCGCCGACATTGCAGAATAAAGCGACAAGACGCACGCATTTACAAACCAACCATCACCAAAGACACTACAAACACAGAAAGATATGGGAAGAGTACTTATTATCGGCGCTGGAGGCGTGGCCACCGTAGCCGCCCACAAGGTCGCACAAAACAGCGACGTGTTCACCGACATCATGATCGCCTCGCGCACTAAGTCGAAGTGCGACGCCATTGTCAAAGCCATCGGTAAACCCGGCATCCGCACCGCACAGGTGGACGCGGACAACGTCCCCGAACTGGTAGCCCTCTTCAAGGACTTCCGCCCCGACCTCGTGATGAACCTGGCCCTGCCCTATCAGGACCTCACCATCATGGACGCCTGCTTAGAGTACGGCTGCTCCTATCTGGACACCGCCAACTATGAGCCGAAAGACGAAGCGCACTTTGAGTACTCCTGGCAATGGGCCTACCGCGAGCGTTTCGAGAAGGCTGGGCTCACCGCCATTCTCGGCTGCGGCTTCGACCCCGGCGTGACCAGCATATTCACCGCCTACGCCGCCAAGCACCACTTCAAGGAAATCCAATACCTGGACATCGTGGACTGCAACGCGGGCGACCACCACAAGGCTTTCGCCACCAACTTCAACCCCGAGATCAACATCCGCGAGATCACACAGAAAGGGCTCTACTGGGAAGACGGCAAATGGGTAGAGACGGAGCCCCTCGAGATACACAAGGACCTCACCTACCCTGGTATTGGCCCGCGCGACAGTTACTTGCTGCACCACGAGGAGATCGAGAGCCTGGTCATCAACTACCCCACCATTCGGCGCGCACGCTTTTGGATGACCTTCGGGCAGCAATACCTGAAACACCTCGAAGTGATACAAAACATTGGCATGAGCCGCATCGACGAGATAGAATACGACGCGCCACTCGCCGATGGGAGCGGTGTGGCCAAGGTAAAGATCGTGCCGCTGCAGTTCCTCAAAGCCGTGCTGCCCAACCCGCAGGATCTCGGGGCCAACTACGAAGGCGAGACGTCCATAGGCTGCCGCATACGGGGCATCGGGCAGGACGGCAAAGAACATACCTATTATATATATAACAACTGCTCACACCAGGCAGCCTACGAAGAAACGGGCATGCAGGGAGTGAGTTACACCACGGGCGTACCAGCCTGCATCGGAGCGCGCATGTTCATGCTCGGTCTGTGGAAGAAACCCGGCGTCTTCAACGTGGAAGAGTTCGACCCCGATCCCTTCATGGACGAACTCAACAAGCAGGGCCTTCCCTGGCACGAGTTGCACGATGTGGACCTCGAACTGTAAAAGAAACCACACACAGACACTCATCACACCCTAAACTCCACTCAATACAATGAAAACACGCATCCTTCTTTCAGTTATCGCCCTGACAGCCGCATCTTTGCTTCCAGCCGAAGCACAGGGACTGCTGCGCCGCATTGCGCGCGCTGCCACGCAGCAGGCGGAACAAGTTGCCTCCTCCGTCGTTGGCAACACTACGCAACCCGCACAAAACCAGTCTGCGGTGCAAAACCAGCCCGCCGCACCCACGCAGACGAATGGCCAGGCACAGCCCAACCCCGAAACCGACGCTCTCTTCCCCTATGACAAGCAGCAGTTTGCTGGCCAAGGAGTCTATCTCGACGGAACGGAACAAGTGGAGAACTTTGTTCTCTACATCTATGTGCAATTAGCAGGAATACTCACCCAGAACGAAGGCTATCAGAAAGCCATCATCAATGCTTGTTGCCCCATCTGCCCTGACGGAAAGGTAGTGGCCTATGGCGAGCCGGTGGTCAACGCCTTCTTCTATGACTACATGCAAAAACCCGACGACTACAAGAACTTCCGTCAGATGATCAAAGCCTACATCATAGCCTACAACTATGCTTTCGGCTTTCTCCAACAGAAGATGGTGGACGGCTCGCAGACAGAACTTATTGACCCAGATGGCGTCACCCGAACCCTGTGGGAAAGCGAGGGCAACCGCTTAGCGCGCTACAAGCAACTGATGCGCAAGGCTCAGGAACTTGCCAATCAATCTGACTACCAAAACATCTTCGACGGCACCTACTCCATCTATACGCAAGCCGAAAAAGCCTTCAACGAGGGAAACAAACTCGCCGCCTTCAACAATTATCGCGAACTGGAGTGCGCCTGGAATAGTTTCCTCACCAAGCATCCAAAATGGAGCAGCGACAGCCGCGCCGCACAGTTCACACAGATGTACAACGCCGCCATGCAGCGCCGCTCCGCAATACGTGATGAAGTTATTGACGAGAACAAAGAGGCACAAGACATGCCACAGACCTACAAGGCCATTCCTGGTGTGGAAAGCAAGGTGCGCATGTGCATCGGACGTGAAGACCCCGAGCACAAGAACGCTCCCGTGGTGTTCCTCTCTGACGGCTGGCGTCCGCTCTACCGCAGCGGATCGAACATCATCGACCAGCGCGCCGTTGATGTAGGTTGGACATACACCGACTCCAAAGGCCAGAAGTGGCTCGCCTACACCACGCTCATGCAGAAAGCCGTCTATAATGGTCTCACCGTGCAGTACGTTGATTCCTACATGTTCAGCGGCGGCTTCAAGACCATGAAACTCAAATAACGCAGACTCAACCCAGCCTCACGCAGAGGTGCGAAGTTTCGCCAGAAGGACGTGCCGCGAAACGGCTTGCCACGCGATGCTTCACACCTCTGCCTGAGGCATTAACCCCTACCCTCCTTATGCCTACGCTCAGGCTTATTCCCATCCTCATCCTTGCTCTGCTGCCGTGCGCTGTCAGTGCACAGAGCCGCGTCTATATCTACGAGGGGATCTCCAACTTCAGCAGCGACATCCTATACACCTGGGACGGCACACACCTCTATCGCGGGCAGAGCACGTATCAGAGCGACATCATCCTTACCTACGACGGGCGCCACGTCTATAAGGGCAAATCAAACTATCAAAGCGACATCCGGTTCACCTTTGACGGCGAATACGTCTATGGCGGCAACAGCACCTCGCAAGGTAACATTCTGCTCACCGTGAACGGCAAGTACATTCATCGCGGGCGAAGCACGTATCAGAGCGATGTCATCTGCAACTACGACGGGCGGTATATTCGCAAGGGACGTAGCACCTACCAGAGCGACATACTCTACACCACCGACTACCCCGTACCCGTACCCGTCCTCGTTGGAGCCCTGGCCCTGAGGTGACAAAACAAAACTTTCATCTATGACGACATCCCTGCTCGACAAACTTGACGCGTTGCACGCACGCTATGAAGAGGCGGCCACACTCATCACCGACCCCGCTGTCATAGCTGACCAAGGGCGCTATGTGCGCCTCTCAAGAGAATACAAAGAACTTGAAGATCTGATGCAGGCGCGAAAGGAATACGCTGCTCTGCTCCACAACCTCAGCGAAGCCAAAGAGTTGCTCGTCACGGAGAGCGACCCCGAACTCAAAGAAATGGCACGCGAGGAACTGGCGCAATGCGAGGAGCGTCTGCCCGAGATGGAAGAGCGCATCAAGATGATGCTCGTGCCCAAAGACCCCGAGGATGCCAAAAATGCTATCCTCGAAATACGCGGTGGCACAGGGGGCGACGAGGCGGCGCTCTTTGCTGGCGACCTGTTCCGCATGTACGCCAAGTATTGTGAGCGCAAGGGATGGCGGCTCGAAGTGAGTTCGGTCAGCGAAGGGGCCGTGGGTGGATTCAAGGAAATCGTCTGTTCCGTCACAGGCACCGATGTGTATGGCACCTTAAAATATGAGAGCGGCGTACACCGCGTGCAACGTGTTCCGCAAACCGAGACGCAAGGGCGGGTGCATACCAGCGCTGCCACGGTAGCCGTGTTGCCCGAGGCCGAACCGTTCGACGTGGAGATACACGAGGGGCTCATCAAGTGGGACACCTTCCGCAGTTCGGGAGCAGGCGGGCAGAACGTGAACAAGGTGGAGAGTGGCGTGCGCCTGCGCTATCCGTGGAAGAACCCCAACACCGGGCAGACAGAGGAGATCCTCATTGAATGCACCGAGACACGCGACCAGCCCAAGAATAAGGAACGCGCGCTGGCACGCCTACGCACCTTCATTTACGACCGCGAGCACCAAAAGTATGTGGACGACATCGCCTCGCGCCGCAAGAGCCTCGTCTCTACCGGCGACCGGTCTGCCAAGATACGCACCTACAACTTCCCACAGGGGCGCATCACCGACCACCGCATAGGTTACACCATCTACAACCTCGCCGCCTTTATGGACGGCGACATACAAGATTGCATCGACCATCTCATCGTGGCCGAGAATGCCGAACGACTCAAGGAAGCCGAACTCTGACCACATCCTCACCACGTCATGATCATACGCAGCGCAGAATTTGTCATCTCAAATGCCCGTGCCGAGGCCTGTCCCCGTCACAGCCTGCCCGAGTACGCCTTCATTGGCAGGAGCAACGTGGGGAAGAGTAGCCTCATCAACTGCCTCACAGGGCGCAAGGGGCTAGCGAAGACCTCAGCCACACCGGGTAAGACACTTCTCATCAACCACTTCATCATCAACGGAGAATGGTACATCGTGGATCTCCCTGGCTACGGCTACGCCAAACGCAGCAAGAAGCAGCAAGAAGAACTGCGGCGCATCATCGACCATTACATCGCCTTGCGCGAGGAACTGACCTGCCTCTTCGTACTGATAGACTCCCGCATACCGCCTCAGACTATTGACCTGGATTTCATTCGTCGCGCCGGAGCAGCGGGTGTGCCGCTGGCTGTGGTGTTTACAAAGGCAGATGGATTAAGCAAGACCAAACTTGAACTAAACATCAAGCGCTTCCTGGACGCGCTACGCGAAGATTGGGAAGAAATCCCCCCGTATTTCGTAACCAGCAGCACAAAACGCGTGGGGACGGACGAACTATTGGACTACATCGACGGAATTAACAACGAACTACAAGGAGCGGGGAAGTAAGGCGGCCACATATTCCCCGCCCGCACGCCTATTTAGCGCCATTTGCACCCTCTGAACCGCAAAAAATGGCCTAAAGCATACCTTTGCAGCCAAAAAACTGACAAGAAATGCGTTTTTTAGGCGCAAGACACCCGTACAAACGTATTTATTCGGTATTTTTGTGCGAAAAGTAAACAGGAACGGCTCCCACCACCTCCACATTTCTATAATCCCCGCCCTCAAAGGCCCATGTACACCACAGAACAAATACGCGCCACGCTCAAGGAGTTCTTCGGCTTTGACCAGTTCAAAGCAAACCAGGAGGACATTGTGCGTTGCTTGCTGGAGGGGCACAACGTCTTCGTGCTTATGCCCACCGGCGGGGGCAAATCGCTTTGCTACCAATTGCCCGCCCTACTGATGGAGGGCGTGGCGGTAGTGATTTCGCCGCTCATCGCGCTGATGAAGAATCAGGTGGACGCGGTGCGTTACATGAGTCACACGGGATCCACGGCCCATTTCCTTAACTCATCCCTTTCCAAAGCCGCTGCCGAGGAGGTGAAACGCGATGTGCGCGAAGGCCGCACCAAGATGCTCTACGTAGCACCCGAGAGTCTCACCAAACAGGAGACCATTGACTTCCTGCACGCCGTGGGGGTGTCGTTCTATGCCATTGACGAGGCGCACTGTATCTCCGAGTGGGGACACGACTTCCGCCCAGAGTACCGACGCATAGCCGAAAGCGTGGCACGCATCGGCAAGGCGCCCATCATCGCCCTGACAGCCACCGCCACCGACAAGGTGCGTACCGACATCAAGAAAAACCTCGGCATACCTGACGCCATCGAGTTCAAGAGTTCGTTCAACCGCCCCAATCTCTACTACGAAATTCGCCCCAAAACGGCAGACATCGACAAAGAAATCATACGCTTCGTCAAGGCCCACGAGGGCAAGAGCGGCATCATCTACTGCCTGAGCCGCAAGCGTGTGGAGGTGCTGGCCGAGATACTTCAAGCCAATGACATCAAGGCCGAGGCCTACCATGCGGGCCTCGACACGGCACGCCGCAGCGAGACGCAGGACAACTTCCTGATGGAACGCATCGACGTCATCGTGGCCACCATCGCCTTCGGGATGGGTATCGACAAGCCCGACGTGCGCTTCGTCATCCACTACGACATGCCCAAGAGTCTTGAAGGCTACTACCAAGAGACCGGACGTGCCGGACGCGATGGAGGCGAAGGCATCTGCATGGCTTTCTACCAGCGCAAAGACCTCCGCAAACTTGAGAAATTCATGGAGGGCAAGCCGCTCGCCGAGCAAGACATCGGCAGGCAGTTGCTGGCCGAGACACAAGCCTACGCCGAGTCCTCCGTATGTCGCAGGAGGCTGCTGCTCCACTACTTCGGCGAGGACTACGAGCCCGACAACTGCCACAACTGCGACAACTGCCTCCACCCCCACGAGCACATCGAGGGGCAAGCAATGCTACTCTGCGTGCTCACTGCCATACAAGCCACTGGCGAACGTTTCAGGGAGGATTACATCCGCGACTTCGTCAAGGGCGAAGCCACCGAAGAGATACGAGCCTATCGACACGACGAATTGGAAGAGTTCGGCATCGGTGAAGAACACGACCCCGACATCTGGAGCGCAGTCATCAGGCAGGCCCTACTCAGCGGCTATCTGTACAAAGAAATAGAAAACTACGGCGTGCTCCGGCTTACAGACGCTGGACGTGCCTTTATCAATAAACCCAAACCTTTTCTTATCGTGCTTGACCGAAAATTCAGCGACGAAGAGAGCCACATGGAGCACGCCCCCGCTGGCGATGCTCTCGACCCCATATTATTCAAGATGCTCAGCACCCTGCGCGGGCAGGTGGCGCGCGAAAACAACGTGCCGCCCTACGTCATCTTCCAAGACCCCAGCCTTGAGGCGATGGCCACCGTGTATCCCCAGACCGAGGAGGAACTACTCAACATCCCTGGCGTGGGCACCGGAAAAGCAAAGCGCTACGGCAAGCGGTTCTGTGAACTCATCAAGAAGCACTGCGAGGAGAACGAGATAGAGCGCCCCGAAGATATGCGCATACGCACCGTGGCCAATAAGTCCAAACTCAAGGTGAGTATCATTCAGAGCATCGACCGCAAGGTAAACCTCGAAGACCTCGCCGCTGCCCAAAACATTGACTACGAAACCCTCCTCGACGAAATAGACGCCATCGTGTACAGCGGCACCAAACTCGACATCGACTACTACATCCGCGAAATCCTTGACGACGACCAGATACAAGATATCTATCAGTACTTCAGAGAAAGCGAGAGCGACGACATAGACAGCGCACTCGATGAATTCGGCGACGAGTTCGAGGAAGACGAGCTACGCCTTGTGCGCATCAAGTTCCTTTCCGAACTGGCGAACTAAGCCAAGGGGAGTCGCCCACATGCCCATACACAATGATGTAACCCATCTCGCCGGAGAAACGCCGAGGCATCGCTCCCGAAACAACCCTTAGCGCGCCTCCGGCGCATTTGTGCACCTATCCTGAAACGTTTTTCAAACCGACTACAATGCCTACTCCTGAAACAAATTCCACAAAGAAATCCCTGAACTTCATTGAACAGCAAATAGAAACCGACCTCGCCGCCGGACTAAACGACGGACGCATCCAGACGCGCTTCCCGCCCGAGCCCAACGGCTACCTCCACATCGGTCATGCCAAAGCCATCTGCCTCGACTTCGGCATTGCCGAGCGTTACGGCGGGGTGTGTAACCTGCGTTTTGACGACACCAACCCCACCAAGGAGGACATGGAGTATATGGACGCCATCAAGCAGGACATACACTGGCTCGGCTTCAAGTGGGCGAACGAACTCTATGCCTCCGACTATTTCCAACAACTTTGGGACTTCGCCGTCAGGCTTATCAAGGAGGGCAAAGCCTATATCGACGAACAGAGCGCCGAGGAAATTGCGGCACAGAAAGGCACGCCCACACGTCCTGGTACGGAAAGCCCCTACCGCAATCGCCCCGCTGAGGAGAGCCTCGCGCTTTTCGAGAAGATGAACACCGGTGAAGTGGAAGAGGGACGTATGGTGCTGCGCGCCAAGATCGACATGGCCAGCCCCAACATGCACTTCCGCGACCCCATCATCTATCGCGTGGTGAACCATCCCCACCCGCGCACCGGCACCACATGGAAGGCCTATCCCATGTACGACTTCGCACACGGGCAGAGCGACTACTTCGAGGGTGTCACCCACTCGCTCTGCACGCTGGAGTTTGTACCCCACCGCCCGCTCTACGACCTCTTCATCGACTGGGTGAAGGAGGGCGAAGACCTGCAAGACCACCGTCCGCGTCAGTACGAGTTCAACAAACTGAACCTGAACTACGTGCTCCTCTCCAAGCGCAACCTGCTCACCATGGTCAAGGAAGGCATCGTGGACGGCTGGGACGACCCGCGCATGCCCACGCTCTGTGGCTTCCGGCGCAGGGGCTACTCGCCCGAGAGCATCCGCAAGTTTGTGGACAAGATTGGCTACACCACCTTCGACGCGCTCAACGACTTCGCCCTGCTGGAGAGTGCGGTGCGCGAGGACCTCAACGACCGTGCACAGCGTGTCTCCGCGGTGCTCCACCCCGTCAGGCTCACCGTCACCAACTATCCCGAGGGCATGGTGGAACACATGGAGGCTGTGAACAACCCCGAACACCCTGAGCAAGGCACGCACACCATTCCCTTCAGCCGTCACCTCTACGTTGAGGCCGACGACTTCATGGAGGAAGCCCCCAAGAAATACTTCCGCCTCACCCCTGGCCAGGAGGTTCGCTTGAAGAACGCCTACATCGTGCGCTGTGAAGGCTGTCGCAAGGACGACGAGGGCCATGTGGTGGAAATCTTCTGCACCTACGATCCCGACAGCAAGAGCGGCATGCCTGGCGCAGGACGCCGCGTGAAAGGCACCATCCACTGGCTCAGCCAGGAGCATTGCGTGCCCTGCGAAGTGCGTCTCTACGACCGCCTTTGGAAGGAGGAGAACCCGCGCGACGCGCTCGCCGCAATCCGCGAGGAACAGCAATGCGACGCGCTCACGGCAATGAAACAGATGCTCAACCCCGACAGCCTGCAAACGCTCACGCACTGCTTCATCGAGCCTTGGGCTGCCACGCTCCACGACGAGCGCTACCTGCAATTCCAACGCACAGGCTACTTCACGCCCGACAAGACGAGCACACCCGACAATTTGGTTTACAACCGCACCGTAGGTCTTCGCGACAGTTGGAAGAAATAAGGCCGGCGCCTTTTCCGCTCGCTCTCACTGTGCCTACGCCTTCATCGGTTGTACGCTGTCTTTGAACCAAACTGACACACCGATTATGCGACGCAACGAAGAAAACTTTGACTATATCCTCAAGAAATACGAGGCCGCACGCAACAAGGGGGACTCCATCTATTTCGAAGCAGCAGAACTGCTTGACATCTACGACTACTACGCCGAAGAGTACCGCAACGACGAGGCGAAAGAGGCGCTGATGCGCGCCGTCAAACTCTTCCCCGACGACGTGGACGTGATCGTGGCCCACGCCTACTACTACAGGAACATCGGCGACTGGAAGAAGGCCGCCAGCATCATCAATAAACTGCCCGCCGAGAGTCTCTACAGCAAACTGTTCTATGCCGAAGAGGCCCTGAGCCGCTTCGACCTGGCCAAGACGCGCAGCCTCATCAAAGAAATCACGCGCAGCGAGAAAGACATCTCTTACGACACAATGCTTGACAACGCCGAGATGTACTTCGACGCAGGCTACTACCACCTCGCCGAGCCCTGGCTACAATACTGCAACACGCCCGACTACGCAGAGTTCACACGCGTCTCCGAGGAACTTGCCGACTGCCTGTTCCGGCGGGGTGAGTTGGACGAGGCGATGTCGGTGATGAACCGTCTCCTCGATGAAGACCCCTACGACGCCGCAGCGTGGGTACAATTGGCGAAGATACAGTACACCGCCGGCAAGTACAACGAGGCCCTTGAGAGTTGCGACTACGCTTTGGCCGCCGACGAAAAGAATCCCGAGGCCTATAGTGTGAGGTTCGACGCCCTGCTGAGCCTTGACAGGCTCGACGAGATGTGGGAAGACCTACAAGACCGCACCAAGCGTTTCTTATGCTCCGCTGAGAATTTCCTGAGTCTCGCCCTCAGGTACGAGAGGAATGAGGAATTCGAGAAAGCCTCCAAGGTGTTCCATTTGGCCGCGCAGCAGTCTCTGGACAACTCCGACGTGGTTGACCGCATACACCGCTATCTGGCACACGAGGCCGCGATGGAGGAGAGGTTCGACGACGCCAAAGACCTCATCATGCGCAACGCCAACCGCGAGAACTACGTGATGCGCCACATCTCCTTCGCCACGCTCTATTTCATCACGGAGCACGAGGACAAAGCCATCAAGACGCTCAATGATACCGTCACCATCCCCTACATCCGCCCTCATGAGTTCGAGGAGATAGCCCTCTTGCTCTTCAATGCCAAGTGCTTCCAGCCTGCTCGCAAAGTGTGGGATGTCATCTTCGCAAACCTCACCCCCGACGACGTCAACGCCAATGCCTCGCTGGCCTACTCCGCGCTCCAACTGCATGACCAGCATTTCCCCGCCTTCTTCGAGGAGGCGCTGAAGGAAGACCTCATCACCGTCATGTCGCTGTTTGGCGACGATTTTGACTTCCTCGATCCTGAGAGCACCATGCGCCAAGCCCGTGACATGGCCAAGCAGTGGAAGAAAGAGAAATAAGGACGCACTCCTGCACACTCCGTATTTATATTATATAGGAAACCCTATGCTCAGAATAGCCGTACAAAGCAAAGGCCGGCTGCACGACGACACCATGTCGCTGCTGCGTGAGGCCGACATTAAAATCAGCGAAACGAAGCGCACGCTCCTGGTTCGTGCGCGCAACTTCCCCGTCGAGACGCTCTTCCTGCGCGACGACGACATCCCTGCCACGGTAGCCGATGGCGTGGCCGACGCGGGCGTGGTGGGGCTCAACGAACTCGAGGAGAAAGGCGCCGACGTGGAAATCGTGCGTCACCTCGGCTTCGGTGCTTGCCGCCTCTCGCTCGCCCTGCCCAAGGACGAGCCCTACGACGGTCCCGCATGGTTTGAGGGAAAGACCATCGCCACCTCCTACCCCGCCATCCTCCGCCGCTGGCTCACCGCGCAGGGCATCACCGCCACCATTCACGTCATCTCTGGATCCGTGGAGATCAGCACGGGCGTGGGGCTGGCCGATGCCATCTTCGACATCGTCTCGTCGGGCAGCACACTCGTCACCAACAACCTGCGCGAGGTGGAGACCGTCATGCAGAGCGATGCCGTGCTGATAGCCAACAAGACCATCAGCGACGAGAAGCGCGCCGTGCTCGACGAGATGCTGTTCCGCTTCGACGCCATCCGCAACGCCGAGACCAAGAAATACATCCTGCTCAACGCCCCGCAGGACAAGGTGCACGAGATCACCGCGCTGCTGCCGGGCGTGAAGAGTCCCACCGTGATGCCACTCGCCGAGACGGGCTGGTGCAGCGTTCACACCGTCATCGATGAGGAACGCTTTTGGGAAATCATCGGCAAACTCAAGGCCGCCGGTGCACAAGGCATCCTGGTGATGGACATCGAGAAAATCATCATCTGAACCGTGAAGACGCACCTCAACCCACCGCGCTCCGAGTGGTCGGCCATCACCGCTCGCCCGCTTTTCGACCTCGCCGCGCTCTTCTCCACCGTGCAGCCCATCCTCGACCGTGTGCGCACCGGTGGTGATGCCGCGCTGAGGGAGTTAGAACTGCGTTTCGACCGCGCCACACTCACCGATCTCGCCCTGCCCGCTGCCGAACTGGAGCGCGCCGAGAGCGAACTGCCGCCTGCCCTCTGCGAGGCCATCCGTTTGGCACACCGCAACATCACAGCGTTCCACACAGCGCAGCGCTTCAGCCCCATCCGCGTGGAGACGCAGCCTGGCGTGGTGTGCGAGCAACGCGCCGTGCCCATTGAACGTGTGGGGCTCTACATTCCTGGCGGCACGGCGCCGCTGTTCTCCACGGTGCTGATGCTGGCCATTCCTGCTGCCATTGCGGGCTGCAGCGAAGTGGTGCTTTGCACCCCGCCCGCCCCCGATGGCTCCGTCAATCCCGCCATTCGCTTCGCCGCCCACCTCTGCGGGGTGAACCGAGTGTTTCGCATCGGCGGGGCGCAGGCAGTGGCGGCTATGGCCTACGGCACCGAGAGCGTGCCGCGCGTGGACAAGATTTTCGGCCCAGGCAACCAGTATGTCATGGCGGCCAAGCAACTCGTGTCGCTCACCCATGTGGCCATCGATATGCCTGCTGGCCCGAGCGAGGTGGAGGTACTGGCCGACGCCACCTGCCGTCCCGACTTCGTGGCTGCCGACCTGCTCAGCCAGGCCGAGCATGGCACAGACAGCCAGGCCATGCTCGTCACCACAAGCCGCGAAACGGCGGAGGCGGTAGCCGCCGAGACGATGCGTCGCCTCGAACGCCTGCCGCGCAAGGACATCGCTGCGCAGAGCATCGCCAACAGCCACATCGTCGTCTTTGAGAACGACCTGCCCGCCGCCATTGCCTTCACCAACATGTACGCCCCCGAGCACCTCATCATCGCTACCGCCCACTGCCGCGACGTGGCGGAGTGCATACAGAATGCCGGCAGCGTGTTCCTCGGCAACTACAGTTGCGAGAGCGCGGGCGACTATGCCAGCGGCACCAACCACACCCTCCCCACCAAGGCCTGGGCACGCAGTTACAGCGGTCTGTGCCTCGACAGTTTCCAGCGCAAGATGACGCTGCAAGAAATATCGCCTGCCGCGCTCCCCGACTTCGCCCCAGCGGTGGAGGCCATGGCCGAGGCCGAGCAACTCCATGCCCACCGCGATGCCATGCGCCTCAGGCGCGAGAGCCTTGCCGACAGTGCGAACCCATAACACCCACGCCATGAACACCCCCGACTGGAAAAGCCTCGTGCGCCCCAACGTGTGGCACCTCGCGCCCTACAGTTCTGCCCGCGACGAATACACGGGCCAGGGCGCCGACGTGTTCCTCGACGCCAACGAGAACCCCTACAACAGCCCCAACAACCGCTACCCCGACCCCTTGCAGCGCGACCTCAAGCAGGCCGTGGCGCGGCTCAAAGGTGTGCCGGCGGCCAACATCTTCCTCGGCAACGGCAGCGACGAGGCCATCGACCTCGTGTTCCGCGTCTTCTGCCGCCCAGGCAGGGACAACGTGGTGGCCATCGACCCCACCTACGGCATGTATAGCGTCTGCGCCGCCATCAACGACGTGGAATACCGCCGCGTACCCCTCGGCCCCGACTTCTCCCTCTCTGCCGACAAGGTGCTCGAGGCCTGTGGCAAAGACACCAAGGCCATCTTCGTCTGCAGCCCCAACAACCCCACCGGCAACGCCTTCGACCGCAAGGAGATGCTGCGCCTATGCGACACCTTTGGCGGCATGGTGGTCATCGACGAGGCCTACGGCGACTTCCAGGCCACGCCGTCTATGACCGCCGAACTCGCCGAGCATCCCAACCTCATCGTCCTGCAGACCTTCTCCAAGGCATGGGCCAGCGCGGCCATACGCCTCGGCATGGCCTTCGCCCACGCGACGGTCATCGGCTTCTTCAACAAGGTGAAGTACCCCTACAACGTAAACAGCCTCACGCAGTTCGAGGGCGCCGCCATGCTCAAGCGCCGCGAGGACGTGGAGAAGTGGGTGAAACTCATCCTCACCGAACGCCCCAAGGTGATGCAAGCCGTCAGCCTGCTGCCCTGCTGCACCCGCGTGTTCCCCACCGATGCCAACTTCTTCCTCGCCCGCATGACCGATGCCGACGCCATCTACGACTACCTCTGTCAGCGCGGCATTGTGGTGCGCAACCGCAGCCGCGTGGCGCTCTGTGGCAACTGCCTGCGCATCACCATCGGCACGCCGCAAGAGAACACCGCGCTACTCGCCGCACTGAGGCAGTGGGAAGGCTGACGCGCCAAGGCCCACCGCCCCCATCCCATCCCTTTCCCTCGCTATGCTCAAGAAAGCCCTTTTCATCGACCGCGACGGCACCCTCATCCGCGAGCCCGCCGACGAGCAGATCGACAGTTTCAGCAAACTGCAGTTCATCCCCGGCGCCATCGGTGCGCTGTCCGAGGTGCGCAGCAAGACCGGCTATGAGTTCGTCCTCGTCTCCAACCAGGACGGTCTCGGCACCGACAGTTTCCCCGAGGACACCTTCTGGCCCGTGCACAACTTCATCCTCGACACCCTGGCGGGCGAGGGCGTCACCTTCGACGCGCAGCACATCGACCGCCACTTCCCCGCCGACAACGCCCCCACGCGCAAGCCCGGCACGGCGATGCTCACCGGCTATATGCAAGGCGAGTACGACCTCGCCGAGTCGTACGTCATCGGCGACCGCGACACCGACGTGCAACTGGCGCGCAACCTCGGATGCCGCGCCCTCAGGCTCGGGCCCGACATGGACTGGCAGCGCATCGCCGAGATACTCATCGCGGGCGAGCGCACCGCCACCCTGCGGCGCACCACGCGCGAGACCGACATCTCCATCAGCCTCAACCTCGACAACCCGCTGTCCGACAGCGTCAGCACCGGCCTCGGCTTCCTCGACCACATGCTCCAGCAAATCGCCCACCACGCCGCCATAGGCCTCGAGGTGCAGGCACGGGGCGACCTCCACGTCGATGAGCACCACACCGTGGAGGACACCGCCCTCGCCCTCGGCGAATGCCTGCGTCAGGCCCTTGGCAACAAGATTGGCCTGCAACGCTACGGCTTCACCCTCCCCATGGACGACTGCCTCTGCTCCGTGGCCCTCGACCTCGGCGGTAGGCCCTGGCTCGTGTGGCATGCCGAGTTCCGCCGTGAACGCATCGGCGACGTGCCTACCGAACTCTTCCACCACTTCTTCAAGAGCCTCTCCGACGCGGCGGGCATGAACCTTCACGTCACCGCCGAAGGCGACAACGAGCACCACAAGATTGAGGGCATCTTCAAAGCCTTCGCCCGTGCCCTGCGTGCCGCCCTGCGTCGCGACACCGCCTGCCTCGTCACGCCCTCCTCCAAGGGCACGCTCTGAACCATCCCCACCCCCACCACCATGCGCCGCTCCCTCATCCTGCTGCCCGCGCTCCTCGCCTTCTTCTTCACGCTCGCAGCCTGCAACCACATCGACGTCACCGACGACGAGGACGCCACCGACCCCGCCACGCCGCAGCCTGGCGGCGACGAGGACGACGATGGCATCCTCAGCGTGGCCGACATCCTCAGCGGGCAGTATGCCGACCAGGAGGTGTGGGCCACAGGAAACATCGTGGGCTACGTCAATGGCAACAGCCTCAGCCAGGCCGTCTTCGGGTTGCCCAGCGCGCCGAACACCAACTTCCTCCTGGCCGACAGCCCCGACGTGACCGACGCCGCCAGCGTCACGCCCGTGGAACTCCCCAAGGGCACCAAGCGCGACGCGCTCAACCTCTACGACCACCCCGAACTGCTCGGGCGCAAGGTGATTGTGGTGGCCGTGGTGGAGCAATACTTCCGCGTGCCGGGCCTCAAGCGTCTCTACGACTACAGCATTCTTGACGAAGAAGGTGAAGGCGGCGGCAACACCGGCGGCAGCAGCGTCATCATCCCCATCGACCACGAAGCCATCGTCCTCGACGGGCGCTAAGCATTCCCCCAACACACACCACCCCTCGCTCATGTACGGCCACATCCTTGAAGAAGAACTGAAAAACAAAGTCGCCGCCGACCTCTTCGGCGACTTCGACACCACGCAGATCATTGGCCGCGTGGACTTCTGCGTGGCCCTGCCCGCCGACCCTGTGGGCCTCAACGAGCCGGAGAGCCTGCTCTGGGCCGAGGCGAAGAGCGGCACGCGCCACGACATCTTCGAGTCGCTCATCCAACTCATCCTCACCCTCGGACGGGAGCGCCCGCAAGACCGCATCCTGCCGCCGGCCTTCCTCGGGGCCTTCGACGCAGAGAAGATTGCCTTCCTGCCCTACGCCGCCGCGCTCGATGTGCTGCGGCAGAACGACTTCAACTGGAACGTGGCGCCCTCCGACCACACCACCAAGGAGTTTCGCCAACTCAAGGCCATGCTCGACGACGCGCTCCACAGCGGCCTGGAGATCTATCGCTACGAGGCCGACGCGCGCGAACTGATGCGCTTCATTCGCCACAACTTCACGCTGCGCAAGGCCGGCGTGCGCCACATACGCATCAACAAGAACAACTTCACGCACATCTACCTCAAGTGGCTCGAGGCCGTCAAGCCCACCATCAACATCAACTGGGAGATGGCCAAGCGCGCCGGCATCATCGACGCCGACTTCTACCTCGCCGACATCCTCAGCAAGGAGAACCACACGCTGGGCGAGAAACTCTTCGTACTCTTGCAGGACGACCACTACCTGCTCGACCGCCGCGTGGACGACCTGGGCCTTGAGAACTTCACGCGTGCCACGTTCAACGACAAGCAGCGGGCGCACCGCCTCTTTTGGAACCGATATGCCCGTCCGCCGCGCCGCGAATACTGGGACCACATCGTGAACCGCCGCGACCTGCTCGTGCCGCAGGACGTGCGCGAGCGCAAAGGCTCGTTCTTCACCCCCGCGCGCTGGGTGGAACTCTCGCAGCAGTACATCGCCGCCGAACTGGGCGAGGACTGGCAGGAGAAGTACTATGTGTGGGACTGCTGCGCTGGCACGGGCAACCTGCTTGCGGGCCTCACCAACAAATACAACGTCTATGCCTCCACCCTCGACCGCGCCGACGTGCAGGCCATGCACCAGCGCATCGAGGCCGGCGCTAACCTGCTGCCCAGCCACGTCTTCCAGTTCGACTTCCTCAACGACTCGTTCGACAAACTCCCCGACAGCCTGCAAGACATCATCAACGACCCCAACAAGCGCCGCAGGCTCGTCGTGTACATCAACCCGCCGTATGCGGAGGCGGGAACGGCTACACAGGTAACAGGTAGCGGGGAGAACAAGACAGGTGTAAGCAACAACACTGCCGTATGGAAACAATATAAAAGTCGTTTCGGCCTCGGAATTAGAGAATTGTATGTACAGTTCTTTGCCCGTATCTATGACGAAATCCCTACTTGTATCCTTGCAGAATTTTCAAAGTTGAAAATTCTGCAAGGAACGGCCTTTCAGGATTTCCGCAACTTCTTCCAGGCGAAGCCTGGTCGAAATTTTTGCGTTCCGGCCTACACCTTTGATAATGTAAAAGGACACTTCCCCATCGGTTTCTTCATTTGGCATACTGGCAAAAAGGAAATGTTTAAGAGCATCGTAACAGATGTTTATAAAGCCGATGGTGAGTTTCTATGCAAGAAAACCATCAGCATCGAGGGGGCTGTGACCATCACCAAGTGGATTGCGCCCTATATGCATGCAGGCAAAGAAAAGGTCGTTGGCTATACGGGAAACAACGGCCCTGACTACCAAAACAATCAATACCTATATATTACATCGAAGCAATCACTGCTGAAGTCGAGCAGGCCGAACAACGAAACGAAGTATTCTATTACACGGAGCAACTTACAGGTAGCCGCTATATATTTTACTGTCCGCCTGCACCAACTAGCCACCTGGCTCAACGACCGCGACCAGTTCCTCTACCCCACCGACGGGTGGCAGACCGACTGGGAGTTTCAAGCTGACTGCCTCGTATATACACTCTTCCACGGACAGAACCGCATCAGCGCATCCACGAACGACACGCGCCACCTCAAAACAGGAAGTGCACCTTCCTCG
>JAFSWM010000113.1 GCA_017444485.1 Bacteroidaceae bacterium
CTTATAACCTTATAACCTTAAAACCTTATAACCTCAAAACCTTATAACCTTATAACCTCAAAACCTTATAACCTCACGACCTCAAAACCTTATAACCTCAAAACCTTATAACCTCAAAACCTTATAACCTCAAAACCTTATAACCTTAATAAGCAATCACACTTATCCTCTGTATGAAAAGACTATTCACCCTCTTTGTGCTGGCTACCCTCACCCTCACGGCAGCCCATGCACAGGCCGATGACCCGCGCCACCCCGTCTTCCACAAGACACAGCCCGACGGCTCACCCCTGGCCGTACGTATGTATGGTGGCTCACACGCCGACTTCGTGTTCTACACCACGCTCGACAGCATCGCCCTGGTGCTTGACGGCAACACCTACTGCTACGCTCGTCCCGAAGGCGGACGCCTGGTCAGCACTGGCGTGGCGGCCCATGAAGCAGGAAGCCGCACAGCCACCGAGCAAACCGTGGCCGCGCAGTCGCCCACGCTGCACGAGGCCGTAGAAGCCCTCAAGCCACGCGCCACGCGGCGACGCATCGGCCAGCAGCCCAACCGCCTCACCGCCGTCTCTGCCGATGGCCTGGGCATGTACGGGCGCACGCTCGGAGGCATGGTGAACAGCATCGGCGAATACACCCTGCCCGTAGTGCTCGTACAGTTTGCCGACCGCAAGTTCAATGCCAGCAGCACCGACGAGAAGTTCTCGCGCTGGCTCAACAGCGACAACTACGTGGACAACGGCGCCACAGGCTCCGTCAAGCAATACTTCACCGACCAGTCCAAGGGAATGTTCGTCCCCACCTTTGAAATTGTGGCTCGCATCACGCTCGACAGTTCTTATGTGCGCTACGGCAAGGACGACGGCGACAGGCACGACGTGAACCTCATCGGCATCTTCCTGCCCGAGGTGTTCAAGGCTCTCAAAGCCAAGGGCGTGAACCTCTCCAAATACTACGACAGCCGCACCGACAACTCCGTGCCCCTCATGGCTATTCTCTACGCTGGCACTGGCCAGGCACAGAGCGGCCAGGCCGACGACATCTGGCCTTGCGAGTTTGACCTCGGCAGCCAGTACCAGGAGTGGTGCAGCGGCTACCGCGTCAATTCCGTCTTCTTCGGCAACGAAATGCGCAGCGGCAGCATGAACGGCATCGGCGTTTTCTGCCACGAGTTCGGCCATGCCATGGGTCTGCCCGACATCTATGCCACCAACTACGGCCACTCCACACCGCTCACAGGCTCTTGGAGCATCATGGAGAGCGGCTGCTACGTGGATGGCGGAAATCGCCCCATCGACTACACAGCGCACGAGAAGAACCAACTCGGGTGGCTGCGACTCACCGAGCCCACCGAGCCACACGTCTATACGCTCTATCCCATGTCGTCGGACAAAGAGCCCCATGCCCTGCTGCTGCGCAACCCTGAGAACAACGCGGAATACTATATCCTCGAAAACAGACAGCCGGGGAGGTGGTCGCCCGACTATTTCGGAGCTGGCCTGCTCGTCACCCACATCGACTACAACGCCACAAACTGGGCACAAAACAATGTGAACAACGACGGCACGCACCCTCGCACCGTCGTCGTCCCCGCGGATGGCAGCCTCTCCAGCGACGAGACAGACCTCTACCCCACCAGTTCCAACCGTGTGCTGCACGACAAGTCCAACCCCCGCACCAAGGTATATACCGGCACTGGCCTCAAACATCCCGTCTATAACATCAAAGCCAACAAGGACGGCACCGTGACGCTGAGTTACGGCTCCTCCAGCGCGCCGCAATACTTCACCGGCGACACCGTCTATATCGCTGGCTCCAAACTCAACTGCATCGTTTCGGGCTATCGGGAACTCACCGTCATAGGCATCGACGGCGGCTACAGCGGCGACATCGTCATCCCCGACGACAGCGTCTATTTCGACCACGGCAGGTACAAGTATGTGGGCATCGCCGCCAGTGCTTTCTCGGGCTGCGAGAGTCTCACCTCTGTGAATGTGGGCAACCGCGTGCGCACCATCGAAGCCGGCGCCTTCCACAACAGCCCATCGCTGGCGGCCATCACCGTGAGCGAGGGGAATGCCTACTATGAGTCCATCGGCGGTGCGCTCTACACCCGCCTGCCCGACAGCGCAGCACTGGTTCCCGTCACCGCCACTGCCGACTTCGCCACCAACGCACAGGGGCTTCCCGTAGCGCAGAGCCTGCGCAACTACGAGGACGCCGTGCTGCCTGCCACTTATACCGAGAATGGGCTTACCATAGGCTTTACCGATGGCGAAGCGCCGGCCTTCCTCTGGAATGCCTCGGGCAACGTACGCCTGCGCATCGCCAAGAACGCCATCATGACCATCACCGCCCCTGCCGGCTACACCATCACCGACATCGCTTTCACCGCCAACACGCTGAGCCTCAGCCCCACCGCCGGAGCGATGTCCTCACGTGCATGGACCGGTGAGGCCACAAAGAGCGTCACCTTCGTCTGTGTGTCGGCCAGCACCATTTCCGACATCACTGCCACCCTGCAGCGCGATGCCGACGACCGCCACCTCGTGGCCACCCCGCAAAACGCGGCAGACACATTCAACGTGGTCGATGGTATCACCTTTATTGATGCCTATGCCATGTGCGGCGCAGCTTATACGAGCGTCACCCTGCCCTCCTCACTCACAGGCATAGGGGCTGACGCGCTGAGTCTCACGGCACTCACGGGTATCAACGCCTATGCAGAGACACCCGCCGCGTGCACCGCCGACCCCTTCACCGGCATACCAGAGACCTGCGTCCTCCACATCCCACAAGGTACGCTCACGGCCTATAAGGAAGCCCCCTACTGGCAACGCTTCTTCCCGCGTATGGAGGAAGACCTGCCCACCGCCATTATCCTGCGCACCACGCACTCCGCTACCGACGGCATCCTCTACGACCTACAAGGCCGCCGCGTGTCCAACCCCGCCAGCGGCGTGTACATCATCGACGGGCGCAAGATCGTGCACTAAGCATCTAAGCAAGTCGCACGCCTTGCCAGCGCAATAGAACATACTTGCACAACCGACCATAGCAAAACCTCCGCCCTTTCCCGTCGCGGTCTTTATGACAGGGGAAAGGGCGGAGGTTCGTTTCTGCAACCGAAAAGTTAGCCGCGTTTCAGGGCTTCGACCTTGCGACGGATGGCAAGGGAATTAAATATGGTCACCAACAAGAGGATGGCCAGGCCCACGAGCAGGGCAGGCACCACCGTGCCGCCGTGCACCTGCGGGAACACCATGGCCAGCGTGTGCATGTACCAGGATCGCACCGGCAGCAAGAGCAATGCGGCAAGCAGGAATACCGCCACGTTCAGTCCCAAGGTGAGCAACTGGTAAGGCAGGCTCACACGCGCTGGGGAGTAGCCTATGAGAAGCAGGTTCTGCAATTTTTGCGTGTTCTTCTGCACCAGTAGGAACACGCTCAGCATCAGGATGTAGAACGAGAGCAGACAGACGAGCAGCCCTACACCAGTGACGAGCGTCACCACGATGCGCAGGAAGAAAGTGGCCTTGCCAGCATCCAAACGATTGTCCTCCACTTCGTAGCCGCGTTCTTGCATAAACTTCATGATGCCTTCGTCAGCGGGGTTGTCCACACGGACTATCAAGCGCGAGGCGCTCTCGTCCTTACCCGGCTCGTACGCGTTGTTGCTCCATTCGAGGAAGCGGCGAGGTACAAGTATGGTATTTAGGCGGCTACTGAAACCTATCACGCGTCCGCTGAATGTTTCGGTGCGTCCGGTGGCGTGGATGAGAATACGCATCTCAATCTGCGAAGCCATGGCATCCGACACCTTGGGCAGACCGCGCGAGGCAGCAAAACCGAAGTTGTAGAGCGCCAAGTAGGTGCGCGGCAGGATTACGGGAATGGTGCGCGCGCCGTCCTCGTACTGCCAATCGGCGGGGCTCACCTCCACGAAACTATCCGGCACGGCTTCAAAAAACAGTTCGCTGGCAAAGCCTGCACTCCCTTTCACACCCATCGTGGCAGTGACCTTGTACTGCGAAGAGGTGAAACGCCCCACTCCCTTTGCGAAAGGCTGCGCACCGAGTTCGTCCACCTCATCATCGGTGAAATCCTGCGACGCACCGCTTAGCGTAGTGACCGTGCTGATACGCTTAGACACCACCAGATAGTCGGCTCCGAAAAAGCCATCGTCGCGGCTAAACATCGGAGCGAGGTCGCCGTAGAATTGCACGCCGAGCATCACAATCCACATCCCCGCCAGGTTGGCCAAGACAAAGCCCACGAGTTGCGGCAGGCTGACGTGCTGCCGCAGGAGTTTCCACAGAAGTCTCATAGGTGCAGCGTGTGGTCGTAAGGTATGGGCAGGTCCTTGCCGATGCTGGTCACGAGAACGCCCGCGCCGCTCTCCTTCACTTCCTCCGACAGTATCTCAGCCATAATCTGCGAGTTCGCATCATCAAGGTGGCTCACGGGTTCGTCGAGCAACAGGAAATCGGCAGGTTGCGCCAGAGCACGAATGAATGCCACGCGTTGCTGCTGACCGAAACTCATCCGGCCCACCTCAGCATGCAGTTTCTCGGCAATTCCCAGACGCTCAAAAGCCTCCTCTATCCATCGGGCAGGCTTGTGGTGCGTCAGGCGGTTCTTTATTTCCACGTTCTCCAACGCCGTGAGTTCGGGAAACAGGCGCAGTTCTTGGAAGAGGTGAGACAGCGTACCCACCCTGATGTTTGTCCAGCGCTTTGAGGAGAAAGTGGAGATATCCTCGCCGTCAAAAAAGAGGTGTCCGTCGAAGTCGGTGCGGTAGCCTATAAGATAGGCACACAGGCTGCTCTTTCCCGTGCCCGACATGGCCTCAACGAGGTATGTCTTGCCTCGCTCGAAAGCCACGTCTTTGAGCCACACATCGCTTTGGAGCGTGTCGCGCCGCTCGCGAAAGACGTGCGGGAGCATTTGTTGTAAACGTATGGTTTGCATAAGTCACTCAGTGAAAGTCATACAGAATCCGCCCTGCACCGTTGTGCGAAGCGTAATCTGCCGAAAACCTCCGAAGAGGCGTTGCAACACGTCCAGCACCTGTTCTGGCAAGGGAGATTGAAGCAATGGAGCGGTGCGTACCACGAGGAGGGCACGCTCGTCAGCGTTCAGTTGAAGGGATGTTCCGTCTGTCGGCGCCATCCCTCGGCTTTGCAACACCACCGGGCTACCCTGCTCGTCGCGCCCTTCGAGGCGGAACTGCGCATTGTCTGTGGTATCAAGGCTACTGACGGCGATGGCAGAAATGCCACGCATTCGGCCTATCGTGGCAGAAGCCGTGGCGGTGTCGTTCAGGGCGGTGAGGAGCATACGTGCCGAGCCGTCGGCACGCAAGCGCCTGAGCAGTTCTGGGCCGTCCATTCTGAACGCGCCCGTCAGCAATTTGTCAGAAGCGGTAGGCGGGAGTGGTTTCTCTGATGCTGCAGGGCGTGTAGTGCCATTCTCCCACAACCCTCCGGTTACGACAAAGCCTTGCTCTACGGACTTTCCACTTCCAGCAATGAGTGCACCGCCGCCGGGCAGTGCCAAGCGCATCAGTGAGCCATAGGGTGCAGGCAATACCTTCGTGGATGCCACGAAAGCCATAGGCGCATCATTCTGCAACGCCTCCGCTTGTGGGGTATGACCGAAGCCTTCATCGACAGGGGCATCGGCCATCACCTGTAGCGTGTGGCGCAGCCGCTCGCGCTCCATCGCCGTGGCGGGGCCAAGGGCAATGAGCGTCTCGTCATGCAGCATAGCCATCCAGCCGCTGTCAGTCCATATCCAGTGTGCACCGTCTTCTTCGGTGACAGCATTTGTCGGCAAGGCGGCGAGCAAGGCATCTGCATCGCTGAGTCGCACCGCCACGCCGAAGTACTCATTGGGCGTGACGAACAGATACGCCTCACCCCTGACATCCGTCTTGTTGGTGGGTAGGCCTGTGAACGAAGCGAAATGGGCTGCAAAGTCCGTGGCGGTGGCGGCCTCTTCGGAGAGACGCACCACAGCCTTGCTCCGTGCAGGAATCATGTCGAGCAAGGGTTTCGCACGTCCCAGCCACCACAACAGGGCAAAGACCAGCACGTGCAGCAACATGATGGGTATCAGGAGTTTCTTTTTCATCATCCCTTGCGTTTGCGGAGGTACATCATGTGTACTGCTACCATCGCGGCGGTCTCGGTGCGCAAGCGGCTCTCGCCGAGGCTCACGCTCTTCCATCCCCGCCCTGCAGCCTCGCGTACCTCATCGGTGGTGAAGTCGCCCTCCGGACCTATCATCACCACGGCGTCGCCCTCCGGAGGGATTATGTCGAGGAGCAGAGGCTTGGCGGCGGTGGTGGCGCAATAGAGGGGCAAGCCCAGCGCGTCGCCATCGGTATCCAGTGGCTCGCCACTACCTGCAGGCTCGTGGCAGTGACAGATGTATTTGTGAGGAGTGGCGGCGTGCCGCTCCAAGAATTCTGCAAAAGGCACAGGCCCTTCGATGACGGGCAGCCACGCTTTGTGGCTCTGCTTCATCGCACTGACAGCATTGCGCTGAAGGCGGTCGGTGCGCAAGCGGCTACGTTCGCCGTTGCGAGTGGCAAGGAAGGTGATGCTGTCGGCACCTATCTCTGTGGCTTTCTCCACGAACCATTCCATTCGGTCCTGGTTCTTGGTGGGCGCCACGGCAATGTGTATGCCTCCATGCCACAGGGCAGGCGGTGTGAGGGCTTTCTCTACCTGCACGCTGCATCCGTGCTTCGTGGCTGTGGCCACTGTGCCAACGGCAATAGTACCTGCGCCATTGGTCAGTGCCACGCTGTCGCCCACAGCAAGGCGCAGCACGCGCACGGCATGGGCCGCCTCGTCAGCAGGCAGATCGGCAAGCACTGGCAGATGGCCTGCAGCAGGCAATGCGGGGCAGTAGAATAGTCTGATCTCTTTCAAAGCGCGGCAGTGGATGAGATATGCGCAAGTCCCTCGCGGCGGTTCAGTTCATCGCGCAGCGTCTTGGCCATTTCGAAGTTGTCGTCCTTGACAGCCTGCTCCATCGCTTCGTGCAGCAGGTTCTCGTCCATCGCACTGACCGGCACGGCGAGGCTCACCATCCCGTCCTCGGCGGTATTCCCCGAGGTCATGCTGTTGAAATAGTTTTCGGACACCTGTATCGGCACGCCCAACTCTATGGCGAGTACCACAGCAGAGCCAAGGTGTTGCTGCACTGTGCGGACGTCAGCGCCCTGCCGCATGATGATACCTGCGCGATACTCGCCCTGCGGGGTATTGTTGTGCAGCACCACGCAGAGTATGTTCATCGCGAAGGCATCAAGCATGCTCCGCACCGTGCGTGCCAGTTCGCTGCGTTCTCCCTGCATGGCGTGGCTCACCATGTCGTATTCCTCTTGCGTGACGAGCGTGGCCATGCAGCGTTTGCCCGCCACCTCACGAAGGATAAGTATATATGCGCCGTGCAGGCTCACTCCGCGCGTGAGTCCCAGCGGCACCAGATTGATGAATTTTGTATCAGCCATTCGTTTTGTCCTAATTTGTTAGACGGCAAAGTTACACAGTTTTTCAGAAAAAGGGCAAATAGCGTGCCTTATGCCGTATCTTTGCAATTAGATTACCTCTTGAGCATCCTTGAAAGGCTTCAAGTCATAGTACATAAGACGTGTTTCTTCGTCTGAATCGGTCTCTGTAAACAACTTAAAACCGCAACGATTTTCATAAAAATCTACGACATCGGCATAGGCATCGACCGTAAGGAATCGACAACCAGAACGGCTACCGAACGCAAAAAGAGCCTTGATGTACTGGATTATCTGTTTGCCTATGCCCTGATGAGCATAGTTCTCGCTGACAGCCAGACGGCCTATTTTCACTGCGGGATAATGGTTACGTTGTTTAACGTAAGGAATCTTGCGATTGATGCGGTTGCGTGTTCTCTTGTCATCCTCCTCAAACTTAATTGTGTCATTGAGTAATGAGAAATAGGCCACAACCTCATTCGTGCTGGGATTCTGTAAGATATAAGTAACGGTGAGCAGCTGCTCTTGATAATCCTTGGCTTCAAGCATAAGAAATTCGTTCAAGTCGCTGTCCATGCTCTTTAACTCAGGAATGATTAACGCCTTGGATAGAATGCTTAGTGTCAAGTCCTCAATGCGTACCATCAGGAAGCGAATGTGGCTATACTTTTGAAGCGTTCATATGTTTCACGAGCCTTGAGGACTTCTTCTGCAGACACTGGTGTTGGATGTTCAAGGTTGTATATGAAGCGCCTGGCATCTTTCCCCTTCAATACTGGTGTTTCTTTAATTGGTCGTGCCATAATTCTATTCATTGAGTTGTTATTACGCCTGCAAAAATAGAAAGAAAGATACAATTATGTTGCTAACCGCTACCTTGTTTGCGCTGTGGGAAGAGAAAACTTCATAAGACACCCGTTTTTAGTATCGCTATGGCCGGTCTGCGAATAAATGTGTTTAACCACATGCCATACCTGCCTCACGCGGCATTCGTGCAAAACGTGCCCCAAGCCGAAAAGAATTGTGTTTCAGCAATCTTATCAAAAAATTTACACAAAATAATTTCGTCATTTATAACGTTTTGCTATATTTGCGGCGTATTTACCGAACAAATTGTTGTTCCTGTTTATTCATAAACCATTCTGACTATGTGGTTAAGCCCTAAAAACAAAAAGGACGAAAAGCATCCGATGTTTCAGGTGAAGGATGTGCTGCAAAAGGATGGCATCGTTGTTCTGGAAAACGTCAGCAGCATGCCCGTCTATGGCAAGCCGTTCAGTTCGCCCCACATCGTGATTTCCCTCTGCCACAGAGGTTGGGTGCTGGCCGAATACGACGCACGCACCGTGGAGTTCCGCCCCAAAGAAGTTTGTGTGGTTTCGCCCAACCACAGCCTGTTGGTGCACGAGAGTTCGTCAGACTACCTCGCCACGCTCGTTGTCATCTCACGGGAAACATTCTACGACATACGGCAGGCTTCCACCTTCCGCTATCAGCAGACCTACCACAAACAACCAGCCTTCCCGCTCCACGATGAGCAGTATGCCACCATTTCGGATATGTTCGGGCTAATCGCCACGGCCTGCCGCCTGCAATCCAAACACAAGCCACTCATCCTGGCCGACCTCGTGGACGCACTGTGCATGCTGCTCAACGTGTATCGTTACCCTGACGAAGATGCAAATGCCGAAATTAACCTTTCGGGCGAACTCTTATTCGATCGCTACTACGAACTCATCGTGACGCATCACGCCGAAACGCGCGAGGTGGCGTACTACGCCAAGCAATTCAACCTCTCCCCCAAGTATTTCTCCACGCTCATCAAGCGCGAGACGGGTATCGCCGCTGGCGACTGGATTTCCAACTACATCGTTATCCGCGCGAAGACGATGCTGCGCAACCGTCCCGACCTCAACATCCAGCAAATAGGATTCATCCTCGGTTTCACAGATCAGGCGGCTTTCAGCCGGTATTTCAAGACCAACACCGGCAAGTCGCCCCGCGCCTATCGCAACAAATGGGGATGAGCCACACCGCTCTGACGCATCCCCGCATGCTCCAAATGTTTCATTTTTCTTAATTCCTAAACCTTATGAAAAAATACCTTGCAGAAATGGTAGGCACGATGGTACTCGTGCTGATGGGCTGCGGCGTGGCCGTGAGCCTGAACTGTACGTCCGACTGCTCCACGGTGGCTAACGCTGCCACGGTGATCGGCACCTCACTGGCCTTCGGCCTCGCAGTAGTGGCCATGGCCTACACCATCGGCGGCGTGTCGGGCTGCCACATCAACCCTGCCATCACCCTGGGTTGCCTGCTCTCCAGGCGCATGAGCGCCAAGGACGCAGCCATGTACATGGTGTTCCAAGTGATTGGCGCCTTCATCGGCAGCGCACTGCTCTACCTGCTCACCTCCAACGCTGGCCTCTGCGGCACGGGGGCGAACGACCTACAAGATGGCGTAAACGTTGTGGGCGGCCTGGCGGCAGAAATCATCTTCACTTTCGTCTTCGTGCTGGTGGTGCTCGGCGCAACGAGCAAGACCAACGGGGCCACCAACAACTTTGCCGGCCTGGCCATCGGCCTCTCGCTCGTGCTGGTGCACCTTGTATGCATCCGCTACACTGGCACCTCGGTGAATCCCGCCCGCAGCATCGCTCCCGCCGTGTTCCAAGGCGGCACCGCGCTCACCAACCTGTGGATCTTCATCGTTGGTCCCTTTGTGGGAGCAGCCCTGAGCGCAGGCGTGTGGAAGATCATCAAGAAGTAACGAAGCGGTCGCTCCGTGAGCGATTTTTGCACAATCCCCGCAGCCGCCAAGACGGTTGTGGGGATTATTTTGCCGGGTACTGAAAACAGCGGCGTCGGAGCGTTTTGAAACAAGGTCCGTGTGACTTTAAAGTCACTCGGTGTTACTTTAAAGTCACACGGATATAGTTTAAACTACAACGCACCTTGTCGGGCGCACCTCTGACTTTAGACCAACGAAAGCGGAAGCCACCTTTGCAGGACGGCTTCCGCTTCTATTTGGTGGCGGACCAGAGTGGCCCGCAGTGTTTGCGATGGGCGGGCGCGTGGCCCGCAACATGTGTAGTGACCAGTTACTTGAGCGTAACGGTGATGTCCTTACCAGCCTCAGCCAGTTCGACATTGTCCTCACGGAGCAACCAGCCCAGAGCGAGGAACACGTCCTTTTCCGTCTTGGCCTTGGTAGCCTTCTTGAGGTCTTTCACAGTGAGGGTGCCCTGAGCGGAGAGGGCCTCCCAGATTGCGCCGGCGAGTTCGCCTACTTTCTCTTGGAACATTTTGTAATCTGTTTTAGTAAAAAGTATTTGTTACTTGTCTTAAGGCACTGCAAAAGTATGCGCAGTGCAATATCGTGCAATACTTTTTGTGACAAAAATGCAAAAAACGGCTCCCTTCCCCACCCCATCTGCATGGAATGAAAAGCGGGGCTTGCAAAGTTTGTTTTTACCCCCGATGCAATAAGCGTGCGAGACGTGCGTTTATATAAATATGGTATACCAAATGCGCCGTTGGGCGCTGACAGTAGTCCTCTCCGCCTGTGCCGCCGCGATGTGGGCGCAGGGTGGACGCACGCGTGTGTTCGGCGTGGTGAAAGACGATGCTGGTGCGCCGCTCGAACTGGCCACCGTGCGCCGCAACGGTACGGCGCAGATGGTGTTCACCAACCTGCAGGGCCGTTACGAACTCTATGTCTCACAGGGCGATACCTGCACGCTGGTTTACGGTCTTATCGGCTACGAGCAGCGCAAACGCAAGTTCACCCCGCTGGGCGACAGCCTGCGGCTCGACGTGACGCTCCCCGCCCTTGGCCACACCATGGACCAGGCCACCGTCACGGCGCAGCACCTGCAGACCGATGCCATGCAGCGCCTACACGCCGAGGACACGCGCCACATGCCCAGCACCACCGGCAACGCCGTGGAGGAACTGGTGGCGACGCAGGCCGGCGTGACAAGCCGCAACGAACTTTCGTCGCAGTATAACGTGCGGGGCGGATCGTTCGACGAAAACTGCGTGTACCTCAACGGCGTGGAGATCTACCGCCCACTACTCGTCAGGAGCGGCGAGCAAGAGGGGCTCTCGGTCATCAACAGCGACATGGTGGGCTCTATCCGCTTCAGCAACGGCGGTTTTCCGGCACGCTATGGCGACAAGATGTCGAGCGTGCTGGACATCACCTACAAACAGCCTGAGCGCTTCGAGGCCAAACTCGACGCGAGTCTGCTCGGGGCATCGGCCTACGTCGGGGCGGGCGGCAAACACCTGAGTTTCATGACCGGTCTGCGCTACAAGACCACAGAATACCTCCTGGGCAGCACCGACACGAAGGCCGAGTACGCCCCGCGCTTCCTCGACTGGCAGGCCTACCTCTCCTGGCGGCCCAATGACCGCTGGAGCATTGACCTGCTGGGCAACATCAACGACAACCACTACCTCTTCCGCCCCAAGGACCGCGAGACGCACTTCGGCACGATGGACAACCCGCGTACGTTCCGCGTGTATTTCGACGGACAAGAGAAAGACGCCTATCGCACATATCTGGGTGCGCTGACCTTGACACGCCACTTCAATGCGGAGACCTACCTCGCCCTGACGGCGTCGGCCTTCAGCACCAAGGAACGCGAGACCTACGACATCAGCGGCCAGTATTGGCTACAGGAGGCCACGTCGCAGGAGGAACTCGGTGTGGGAACCTATATGGAGCATGCGCGCAACCGCCTGCAAGCACGCGTGATGCAGGGCGGGCTGACCTTCCGCACACGCATCACGGCTCACACCATCATGGCCGGCGCACAATGGCAGAGCGAAAAGATCCGTGAGCATGCCCGCGAATGGGAAATGCGCGACTCGATGGGCTACAGCCTACCCTACGACCCGCAGCGCCTATCGCTCATCTACAGCCTCGGGGCCGACGAGGAGATCAGCACCACGCGCTGGAGCCTCTACGCCCAGGACACGTGGCGCATGCGTCCGGCGGCAGGCCTGCTCAACATCACCTACGGCGTGCGCGTGAGCCACTGGAGTTGGAACGGCGAGACACTCGTATCGCCGCGCCTCTCAGCCGGTTTTATCCCTTCGGCCAACGACCGCTGGACGCTACGTGCTGCTTTAGGTATGTACTACCAAGCACCCTTCTACAAGGAACTGCGCGACACGACGCTCCACGAAGGTATCGCCACCGTGCGCCTAAACCATGACATCAAGTCGCAGCGCTCGGTGCAAGCCATCATCGGCGCCGACTACTCCTTCCGTGCCCTGGACCGCCCCTTCCGCTTCACCGCCGAGGCGTACTACAAGTCGATGAGCAACCTCATCCCCTACAGCGTCTCCGGCGTGCGCACCGTATATGCAGGTCGCAACATGGCCAAGGGATATGCCGTGGGCCTCGACCTCAAACTCTTCGGCGAATTCGTTCCTGGCACCGACAGTTGGGTGACGTTCTCTGTGATGAAGACCAGCGAGCAGATTGGCGGCCAGTGGCTGCCACGTCCCACCGACGGCAGATATTCGCTCTCCCTATTCTTCACCGACTACTTCCCCGGCACTACGCGCTGGAAACTCACACTGAAAGCCGCCCTCGCCGACGGTCTGCCCTTCGGCCCGCCCCATAGCGACCGCGAGGCACAGCGATTCCGCGCACCGGCCTACAAACGCGTGGACGTGGGGATGAGTTACCGACTGCTCGGAGGCGAGGAAAGCACCCTGCGCACCGGTCTGCGCCGCTATGTGAAAAACATCTGGCTCGGCGTGGACGCCTTCAACCTGCTCGGCATCAGCAACGTCAGTTCCTACTACTGGGTGACCGACATCACCAACACGCGCTACGCTGTGCCCAACTACCTCACTGGAAGGCTCATCTCCGCGAGGATAAGCGTGGAGTTCTGATTTCGCAATCGCCAGTACACACTCCAAACACCCATTTTTTTCTTACAACCTCACTCGCCATGCGACCCACCTCCCAATACCTTAAATTCACTGTGTCGCCCCAGGAGGCTGGCACACCCTTGCTGGCCTATATCATGAAGTGCCTCAACGGCATCTCGCGCACCAAGGCCAAAGCCGTGCTGAGCGGTGGCGGGGTACGCGTGGAGGGGCAAAACACCACACAACACGACCTGCTGCTGGAGGCTGGACAACGCGTGGAAATCAGTAAGAGCAAGCCGCGCGCCGTGCTACGCAACCGGTATGTGCGCCTCGTGTACGAAGACCGCCACCTGCTGGTCATCGACAAGGCACCCGGCATACTCTCTATGCCCACCCCGCACCACACCTTCAGCGTCAAAGCCGTGCTCGACGACTATCTGCAGAAGTCGCACAGAAAGTGCACCGCCCACGTGGTGCACCGCCTGGACCGCGACACCAGCGGCCTGATGGTTTACGCCAAGACGATGGAGGCCGAGCGCATCCTTGAGGAGCACTGGCACGAGATCGTGAGCGACCGCCGCTATGTGGCCGTGGTCAGCGGGCGGATGGAACAGCGCAGCGGCACGGTGGAGAGTTGGCTCAAGGAGACCAAGGCCTTCTTCACCTACTCCTCGCACGAGCCGGGCGATGGCAAATATGCACTGACGCACTTCAAACTGCTCAGACGCGACAACGCGCACAGCATGGTGGAGCTACGCCTTGAAACGGGGCGCAAGAATCAGATTCGCGTCCACATGCAAGACCTGGGGCACCCCGTCTGCGGCGACCCGAAGTACGGCGGAGCTGACGACAACCCCTGCCACCGCCTGGCGCTCCACGCCTTCCGCCTACATTTCCGCCACCCCATCACCGGCGAGCCACTGCGTTTCGACACGCCCACACCACAAGTCTTCAAAGACGTGTTCGGCACAGACCATTCCGCAGCAGATCGGGATTGAAGCGAGATATAGGAATTATTATTAGGGGGCCATTGCCTTCAGCACAGGGTAAAAATAAGAGCACTGAAGTATCGGCTCGTTTTAGATAGCCGCACAGCGCGCATCCTTTATGCTCTGAGAGGCAATAAAAAGGAGGTATGCTGGCAGCGTTGGTATGGTGGTCAGAGCTTTCTCACAATTTGCAAAAACTCATCTAACGTACGCACGTCCACCTTGGGAAAATCATAATGGCGCAGCTCGTCAAAGTGGCGGTCGTTGCTGACGACGTAGGGGCACCAGCGGTAATGGCGCAGTCCACGAACTTGTTGTCGTCAGGGTCTGCCTTGATGAGGTTGAAGCGGTAGGCGGGACAGATCTGCTCTACATTCCTTGAGTCCATGATAGCAGCGATGACGAGTGTGGCGTATTCGGCACTTCCCGAAATTCGCGTCAGTATCTCTTCGTATTCAAGTAGTATCTCCGTACTGACGCATAGCGTGTACTTTCCTCTGCGAAATGCCTGCCATATATCATTCCCAAAAGAACCTGGCACGATTATGGGGATAAGACAGTTGGTATCAAGAACTATCTTCATTTATAGGGTGTTCGCAAGTGTTCGTGGGACATGCTTTCGAGCGTCTGTGGAGTCCAGCCATTTTTCTTGGCTAAATCTGATGTCATGCGCTCAATTCTGTTGAAGTAGTATTCATGAAGTAAAACTTCAACTTCTCGCATTTCCTCCTCGGTGTGTATGGTAGAGAACATTTGCAGCAGACGAAGTTGCGCAGGGCTGAATACTGAGGTTTTCATAGTTGTACAAGTTTTGTCAGTGCAAATATAGGTGTAGTTTACTTAAAAAAACAAACTTTGTGTGCAAAAAGGCACATTGACATTTAGCAAGTTTCTTGTTAGGAAGTCATTGAGTGCTTTCACGTCCTTGTTGTCAATTGTTTCTATGAGGGATTTTAATAAGGACAGCACAGAGCCTCAGCAATGTTCATCGGGGTAAAAAGGAAATGAGCAAAATCATCCATGAACACGATTATAATGGCATAAAAAACACCAAATAGTTTATCTGACAGCAAAATCAGATCGCATTACTATTTGCTGCGGATTTTAGGATTGATTTAAATAACAAACGTCTTGCGCTTTTTAATCCTAAATTCTGGAGCAATTTAGGTTGAACCAGAAAGGAAAAGCAATCGAGGGAGCGTCACATCATTTGACACTCCCTCGATTGCTTCTATCTGTTGCCTATCGGCAGGGATGGGGCGCGGTTACTTCTCCTGCTCCAATTCTATCGCGAAACTGGCGCGGCGACCAGAGGGTGTGAGGGCACGGATCCAGAGCACACGCTCATCGCTGTTGTTGGCTTCTTGCACGGCGGCATCGAAATCGTCGTTGGTGCGCATGGGTTGGTCGTTCACCGTCATGAGCACATAGCCCTTCTGTACACCAGCTTCCTTCATCTTGCCGCCCTTGATGGCGGTGACTTTCAGGCCGTAGTTCACTCCGAACTGACGCTTCTCGGCATCGGTGAGCGGCTTGAGCGCCACGCCGAGGTCGTCGGTCTGCACCTGTTCGAGGATGTCGGTGCCACCCTGTTCGTTACGCAGCGTCACGGTCACGTCTTGCTTCTTCTTGTCGCGCAGAATGGTGACCTTCACCTTATCGCCGGGCTTGTGGCTGGCCAAAATCTCTTGAAGTTCGCCGAATTTGTTCACCGTCTTTCCGTCCACGGCCACGATGACGTCGCCTTCCTTGATACCAGCCTGCGCTGCAGCGCTATTCTTGACCAGTTCAGCCACATATACACCCGTGGTGGTGCCGAAGTCGGGTACATCCTCTCCGTTGGCCTCAAGTTGCTCAATGTACGTATCCACGTCCTTGCCCTTCACACCGAGCATGGCGCGCTGTACCTGGCCGTACTGCTTGATGTCGTTCACCACCTTGTTCATGATGGTGGTGGGGATGGCGAAGCCGTAGCCAGCGTAACTACCTGTTTGGGAATAGATCATGGTGTTGATGCCCACCAGTTCGCCGCGTGCATTCACCAACGCACCTCCGCTGTTTCCAGGATTGATGGCAGCGTCGGTCTGGATGAAACTCTCAATGCCCTTGCTGTTGCCCGTCACGGTGCGTGCCTTCGCGCTGACGATGCCTGCTGTGACAGTGTTGGTGAGGCTATAAGGATTGCCGATGGCCAGCACCCATTCGCCAAGTTTCAGGGATTCGCTGTTACCCACGGTGATGGGCTGCAAGTCCTTAGCGTCTATCTTGATGAGCGCCAGGTCGCTGGTCTTGTCGGTGCCGATGATACGGGCCTTGAACTCGCGGTTGTCGTTGAGTTTCACCGTGATTTCGTCGGCCTCGGCCACGACGTGGTTGTTGGTAACGATATAACCATCGGCAGTGAGTATCACACCGCTACCCGCACCGGTCTGACGGGGCTGTTGAGAACGCTGTTGCTGTTGTCCACGGTTACGTCCGCCGCGCTGTCCTTGGCCCTGGTTGTAGTCGCCAAACGGATCGCTAAATGGATCGCCGAAGAAGAACTCAAAGGGGTCGAAGTACTGCATCTGCTGTGACTGCCTGACGCGCGTGGCCACCTTGATATAAACCACAGAATTGATGGCACGCTCAGTGGCCACGGTGAGATCTACGGGGCCACCAGGAACGGCTGCCGAACCCTGATCGGTGGCCTGCACCATCTGGAGAGGTTGGCCGTCGCCGCCCTGATCGGCGCAGGCGGCCACGCTGAAGCCCAGCGTCAAGGAGACGAGGGCAATGCCGAATGCTTTTTTGTTCATACGGAATATCTGTTTTAGGATTTCTTGCTTTTTCATGTCGGAAATTGGTTTTGGGGTTATTGTCACGGGTGTGACTTGTGTGGGCCGCCGGAGGTTTAAATGCGCTCAGGCAACGCCCCTGTTTTGCAAAACCCGTGCAAAAGTAAGCCGCAGGGCTGTTTTTCTGCATTTTCGCGCAAAAAAAAGTGGCGAGCCGTCAATATAGTTTAACATTGAGCGCGCCGCCTTTAACGGGAGTTAAAGAAATCTGCGAGAGTGGTTGCCGAAAAAGCCGTGATGAAACGACTTATTGTCCGGCTTGTGCTTTGAAACTCCGTATTTGTGGGAGCAGGTTTCGAGCATGATTTTCGCCGATCTGTATCATTTCGTCGATGGCACGATGAGAGAAACTTTCCACGCCATAGCCTGCAAGTGGCGGGTTGAAATAGAGGTTGATGTCGGCTCGGGCGGCGGTGTATTTGGCGCGGTCGTCCATGCCTAAGTGGCGGCGCACCGCCTGCCAGAAGGTTTCCTCGCGGTCAAGATCGGCTCCGGCCTGTGCCAAATCAATGGCAATGACATACTGTGCCCCCATTCGACGCGCCACATCGACCGGTAGATTGTTCACCACACCACCGTCAATAAGCCTCAGTGCGCCCCATTGTACAGGAGTGAAAAACAACGGGAGCGACATGCTGGCGCGCATGGCCAGAGGGAGCGAGCCGCATTCAAGGTCTGCCTCGGTGAGTGTCAGTATGTCAAAAGCCACAGCGCGGAACGGACGGCGCAGGCTATCGAAGCAGATGCTGTCGCAGCCGGGCGTGAGACGCGTGAGGAGGTCAAGCACATTGTGTCCGCGCACCAGTCCGAGACGTGGGGCATCGCCTTCGCGGCGACTTCCCCACAAGGGGATGCCGAAGATACGCACTGACGTGCCGTCGCTGACGAACGGGCGCGAAGCCAGGTCGGGGTCGCGGTCGGTGAGCAGGTCGGTCCAGTTGGGGGCGCGCATCACGGAGTCTAATTGCGCCGCGCTATATCCATAGGCATACAGTCCGCCAATGAGCGCGCCGATACTGGTGCCCACCACCATGTCGATCTGTATGCCCTCCTCCTCCAACACTTTCAGCACGCCCACCTCGGCAGCACCTTTCGCGCCGCCACCACCGAGTACCAGCGCCACCTTCCCACGCTGTGCCGATGCCGGCAAGAAGAGGAGCAAGACAAGAAACAAATAGATGAGTCGGATCATGGTCGAAATGAAGATTATCGCGACAGATGGAAAATTAGTAGCCGCGAAGACGACGGGCTCAGCCCGCAGGACGCTTGTGTTTGGGCTGGAAGCGCCAACGCACCTGCAAAGATACGTCATTTTTCCATGACGAGCGGATGAGTTGTGTACCGCTACTGATTTCGTCGCGGTTGAAATAGTGCGTACTGCCCACACGAAGCCCACCCTCTAAGCCCCAAAACAGAGCGATGCTGGCCGTAGCCACGAGTCTGAAACCATGATAATAGAACGACGGAATGCCAGCCTGACGGGGCAGTTGGGGCTCGTAGGCATAGAGCGCGCTCTGATAGTCGTCGCTCATGAAGAGCGCGCCAAAAGCGCTAAACGTTGCCCGTGGCGAAGGCGTATAGCCCACACGCAGGGCTGCCATCCAGCCAAAAGACTTTTCGGAGGCTTGTGGCACACGCAAACACGCCGTGAGCATGGGATGAAGACTCAACTTGTTGGTCACAAGAGTCATACGAGCAGTAGCGCGGTGCGTCTGTACAAATTCGGATTGCTCTGGCGCTCCGCTGATGCCCCGTTCCTTGGTCTTATAGCGATAGACTAACTGAAAAGTGCGATTGGCGCTGCTTCGCAATTCGCCACGGAAATAGAATTCCACACCCCGCGTGCGATTGTGATTGAGGAAGGTGGCTGAGGGGAGCACGAAGAAGTCGGCGTAGGCTGTACACAAGATGTTGTGTGGCAACTGCGCTGTAGCGCCGAGAAGCGCGCCGTGCTCGTTGGCGCAGCGCGAGCCCTCCTGAAGCACACGTCCGTAGGGGGCAGCAAAACGCGGAGAGAGGTGGCGATGCTGGAGAAAAAGCGTCCAATCGTCGGAAGCGCGAAAACGGGTTTGCCCTACATAAGCAAGGTGGAGTTTGCTGTCGGCAGCCGCTTCGCCGCTGACATTCCAGCGGGCAGAATGCCAGGAGAAATCAACGGAAGCCCCGCCTGCCATACGGCCACGGAAATAGTAGCGGCTGTAGTAGCGCAGCTCAGGGCTAACGGGGTCGGAAAAGCGTGTGGCATAGGCATTAAGGCCTATGGCGGCGTTTCGGACCAAATAGCCTGCTCGCACTCCCAAAGTCAATGCTCCGGCGTGGTCTTTGCGGTCGATCTCGGTGGGTGTGCGGTGCAGCCCTGTGGTCTGAAGTGTCAAAATCGTGTCACCACGATAGGAGGCATCGAGGGTGCGATAGGATAGGAAGGCCGCAAGTTCAGCCTTGCCGAAACGCAGACGTGCCGCCACACCGCGAAAGAAGGCATTCTCCTCGGTGGAAGTGTGGGGTTTCAGGCGCAGTCCGCCTTGCGGGGCGGCAGACACCAGCATCTGCTTTCCGAGAAAGAAACCATTGCCCCACAGAAGTCCCTGCCCGGCACGAACCTCGTAGTCGCCCAACACCCACTCGGAGCGCTGTGCCTTGTGGTGCAAATAGAACGACACGTAATCGTACGGCACATTGCCCTCGGCGGCAAAAGGCTCTCCAGCGTCTTTCTCCAAGGTAAGGCCATAGGCCCACGAGCGTCCGTATTTGTAGCGCAGACGGAGAATGTGGTGAAGGCCGTTGCCGTGGTAGGCGCGGTTGGGATAGCGCTCCAGTTCGGAACGCGTGTGGGAGGCATTGCCCTCACGGGTGTAGAGCGGGACATCGAAACGGGTTTCGGCCTCGTACTTCCCCGCGGTGAGTTGTTCGATGAGCGAGACGCGGCGGCCTTCCTTTTCGCCCACATAAACGAATAAAGGCAAATAGAGACGGTCGGCGTAGGTGAGCGGGGTGACAAAGAGCAGTTCTCCAAGCGAGAGAAACGCACGGCGGTCGCGATAGGCTATGATGCTGTCGGCATCAGCGGCACTGATGAAGGGCAAGAGCATCAGGTCTTCGCGCGAGCAGTTGTTGATATTCAGGGGGGAAGCGTGGATTTCCTCCAAAGTTTCGTACATATCGAGCGGGCGTTCCTCATCGTCCGTTTCATCTGCATACTCACCGCTAAAAAAAGTCTCCACAAACTCGCTCCACGACAGGCTGTCGCGGCGTGCTGGTTGTGCGGCGAGAAACAAGGGGAACGCGATTGCCAGCCCGAGGGTGATTGCGCGTGCGATAGTTTTCAACACTCAAGAGAGGAATTCTGTTAGAGAGAAGTTCAACGCACCCGCAGGCGGTCGCCCACGCGGGGGATGTAGTTGTCGGACAGGCGGTTTAGCCTATAGAGCGTGCGGGTGCGCATGGCATAGGCCTGGGCTATGGCATGGAGCGTCTCGCCTGTGCGTACCGTGTGATAGAAACCCTTGTAACGTTTCTCGGCACGTTGCGGTTTCTTGGAAAGGAATACGCGCTCCCCAGGACGCGGTTCGTAGCCCCGCCGCTGCTCATTGTAGCGTCGCAACGAGCCTTGGCGCACCCCCCAACGCTTACCGATGGCCCGATAGGTATCGCCAGGACGCGCCAAGAGGTAGTACGCACCATTTTGCCGATATATACGCTCCGTAGAGGCGGACGGGGTGGGAGCATTGGCTTGCGGGGCAGAGGAGGCAAGGACAGTGGGAGCAGGCTGGGCTGATGAGGCTGTTCGATCGAAACGAGCGAGGTCGTAGGTCTCGATGATGTTGATTAAGCGGTCAGCATACGTGGGGCTTGTGGCATAGCCCGCCGCTTTAAGTCCGCGTGCCCAACCTTTGTAATCGGTAATGGGCAAGGTGAAGAGCGAAGCATAACGGCTGCGCCCTTTCAAGAAGAGAGAATGGTCGGCATAACTCTCAGCGGCGTCGGCATAGACACGAAAACGCTCGCCTGGTGCATCATCGTCCTTGAGCATGAAAGGTCCAGTCCAGTCACCGCCAGTCTTGATACCGAAGTGATTGTTACCTTTTACAGCCAAATCGCTCGCGCCCGCCCCGCTCTCCAAGATGCCTTGTGCCAGCGTGATGCTTGCCGGCACGCCATGCGCACGCATCTCGGCCACCGCCACTGGTGCAAAGCGTTCCACATACGCCTCAATGCGTGCATTGCGCTGCGACGAAGCGGAGAGCCAAGCGCACATACAATATATATATATAAGGAAGCGCCGTGCGAGGTTCATTGTCCAAAGAAAAGGGGTGAACGGGGGCAAAGATAGGGCTTTTTTTCAGTAAACGAGGTTAAGGCTTGCCATGAAGTCGTATCTTTGCACTCTGAATCAGAGAAATAAAAGCACATGCCTGTTGAAATAAAGAAAGTCGAAAAGAAGCGTGATCTCAAACGCTTCATACGCTTCAACTACGAACTCTACAAGAACAATCCCTGCAGCGTACCCGACCTTTACGAAGACATGCTCAGCACGTTTTCGCCCAAGAAGAACCCCGCCTTCGAATTCTGTGAGGCCGACTACTTCTTGGCTTATCAGAACGGAAAGATCGTGGGGCGCGTGGCTGCCATCATTAATCACCGCGCCAACGAGACGTGGGGCAAACAGGCTGTACGCTTCGGCTGGATAGACTTCATTGACGACCAGGAAGTCTGCGATGCACTCATTGAAGCCGTGTCAGAATGGGGACGCGAACGTGGCATGACCGAGATTGAAGGACCGCTCGGCTTCACCGATATGGACGCAGAAGGCATGCTCATCGAAGGCTTTGAGGAACTCTCCACGATGGCCACCATCTACAACTACCCCTACTATCCCCAGCACATGGAACGCCTCGGCTTCCAAAAAGCCGCCGACTGGGTGGAACGCAAGATCTACATCCCCGACTCTACCCCCGAGAAGCACCTGCGAATTGCCGAAATCGTCAAAAAGAAATACGGGCTGCGCACACGCAAACTGCATAACAAAATTGACATTATGCACAACGGCATAGCCCATCGCATCTTCGCGCTTATCAACGAAGCCTTCGCACCGCTCTATGGCTACTCAAAGATGACCGACAAGCAAATCGACCAATACGTCAAGACCTTCATTCCGATTCTTGACCTGCGTATGGTTTCGCTTGTAGAAGATGCCGAGGGCGAACTCGTGGCCGTGGGTATCTCTATGCCTTCCATGAGCCGCGCCCTGCAAAGGGCGAAAGGCAAAATCTTCCCCTTCGGCTGGTATCACCTGCTCAGCGCACTCAAATGGCGGCGCGACAAGATGCTCGACCTACTGCTCGTAGCCGTCAGACCAGACTATCAAGGCAAGGGCGCAAATGCCCTGCTCTTCACCGACCTCATTCCCGTCTATCAACAACTTGGCTTCAAATACGCCGAGAGCAACGTGGAACTTGAACAGAATAACAAAGTGTCGAGCCAGTGGCAGTACTTTGAAGTGGAGCAGCACAAGCGCCGCCGCTGTTTCACCAAAACGCTGTAAACACTGCTGCCCCACATAATCCGAGCACGCCACACGGCGTCTCGCGAAAATCACTCTATCCACCCCATGCCATCCCCCCATAAGCCCCAGGCCCGTAACGCCAAGCCCACACCGCGCGCCAACAGCGAGGAACAGAACTTCGCCCATCTGCAGCCACAAGCCCTGCAGATGGAACAAGCCGTGCTCGGTGCGCTACTTATTGAAAAGGAAGCCTATAGCCTGATCAGCGAGATACTCAAGCCCGAGAGTTTCTACGACCACCGCCACGAACTCATCTACGCTGCCATACAGTCGCTGGCCGTGGCCGAACGGCCCGTGGACATCCTCACGGTGGCCGAGCAACTCGCCAAAGACGGCAAACTTGAAGAAGCGGGGGGCGCCTTCTACATCTCCGAACTCTCCGCGATCGTCACCTCCTCAGCCCACGTGGAGTATCACGCCCGCATCATCGCGCAGAAGAGCATCGCCCGCCAACTCATCACCTACACCAGCCAGATCCAGACCAAAGCCTTCGATGCCACGGTGGATGTGGACGAACTGATGCAAGAGGCCGAGGGTGGACTCTTTGAACTCTCACGCACCAATCTTCGCAAAGACTTCACGCAGATCGACCCCGTCATCAAAGAGGCCTACGAGCAACTGCAGAAAGCCGCCGCACAAGAAGACGGACTGACGGGTATCGCCAGCGGCTTCCACGACCTGGACAAGATCACCAACGGCTGGCAGAATTCCGACCTCATCATCATCGCCGCACGCCCTGCCATGGGCAAGACCGCCTTCGTGCTCTCCATGGCTAAGCACATGGCGGTGGATATGAAAGTTCCCGTGGCCCTCTTCAGCCTTGAGATGAGCAACGTGCAACTTGTCAACCGCATCATCATCAACGTCTGCGAACTCCCCGGCGAGAAAATCAGGAGCGGAAACCTCGCTCCCTACGAATGGGCACAGCTCGACCATCGCATCCGCGAGATGTATGGTGCACCGCTTTATATCGACGACACCCCCTCGCTCTCCGTCTTTGAACTGCGTACCAAGGCACGACGCCTAGTGCGCGAGCACGGCGTGCGCGTCATCATGATAGACTACCTCCAGCTCATGAACGCCTCTGGCATGAACTACCACAGCAGGCAGGAGGAGGTCTCCACCATCAGCCGTTCACTAAAAGGGCTGGCCAAGGAACTCAATATCCCGGTCATCGCCCTCTCCCAGTTGAACCGTGGCGTAGAAAGCCGCGAGGGGGAGCAAGGCAAGCGCCCACAACTGAGCGACCTGCGCGTGAGCGGTGCCATCGAGCAAGACGCCGACATCGTCACGTTCATCCATCGCCCCGAATACTACCACATCTACGCCGACACACAAGGGCGCGACCTCCACGGAATGGCGGAAATCATCATTGCCAAACACCGCAACGGTGCAGTGGCCGACGTGTTGCTCCGCTTCAAGAGCAAGTTTGCACGCTTTGAAAATCTTAATGACGACAACGACATCCCCCACCCCGCTGGCGGCCAAAGCGGTGTCATCGCCTCGAAGATGAACACGCAAGACGCTCCACCGCCTCCGAGCGGCAGCATTCCTTCGCCCGCTGACGAAACGATGCCTTTTGATCCTCCTGCTCGGCAAGGCGACGACGACATACCATTCTGAGAAAACGCACACCACTCGTGTGCCGTTCCATCCTTAAAGAGAGAGAGACTATGACCGAACTATACCTGCCCTATACTACGGCATCGGCTTTAGAAGAAACACTGCGTGCGATCGACGCACGCGAGACCCGCTGTGTGGCACTAACGCACGGCGGGTCTGTGGCTCATGGCGTGCAGACGCTGGCGCTCCCCGAGGGTGCCACCATGGGGACGTTCAAGACCTTACAACTCATTGCCCGCTCGGCGCACACAGAATACACTGCACTCTTCACACGCTCCACACTGTTGCGCCCAGGCTACCGCTGCTTAGAACGGATGGAGCGGGCGGCGAGAGAAATTGGCGCGGCCATGACATACTGCGACCACACACTTGCCGCCGATGGCACGAGGGAACAGGCCCGCAAGATAGATTATCAAGAGGGGAGCCTGCGCGATGACTTCGACTTTGGCGGGCTGTGGCTGGTGCGTACGGATCTACTGAAAGCCTTTGCCAAAGAACAACGTTTTCGCAACCTGCGATACGCGGCACTCTACGCCCTGCGTCTGTTCCTCAGCCGACAAGGAGAAATCTTCCACCTGCGCGAATTGCTCTACGAAGAGGAGAAAACGGATTTCAGGAAAAGCGGAGAGAAACAGTTTGACTACGTGAATCCAGCGCAGCGCGAAGTGCAAATAGAGATGGAGAAAGTCTGCACCGACCACCTGAAACGAATCGGGGCATTCGTTTCGGGAGACGAGATCGACGACATCCCGCGCGAGAGCGGCCACTACACCGTGGAGGCCAGCGTCATCATTCCTGTGAAGAACCGTGTGCGTACCATCCGTGACGCAGTGGGCAGCGCGTTGGGACAAGAAGCCGCGTTCAGTTTCAATGTCATTGTTATTGATAATCACAGCAACGACGGCACAAGCGAGGCGCTGGATGAGATTGCCGCTCGCGACGCACGGCTCGTCGTCATTCGTCCCGACCGCAACGACTTGGGAATTGGCGGTTGCTGGGATATGGCGGTGCGCAGTGAGCATTGCGGGCGCTTTGCGGTACAACTGGACAGCGACGACCTGTACAGCGGCACGGACACGTTGGCACGCATCGTCAGCAAGTTCGGCGAGAAAGAAGGTACTGCTATGGTCATCGGCGCATACCGCATGGTGGACTTCAGCCTGCAGACGCTCCCTCCTGGTCTCATCGCCCACAACGAATGGACCGACCGCAACGGGCGTAACAACGCGCTGCGTATCAACGGACTTGGCGCTCCACGCGCTTTTCGCACCGACATCCTGCGCAGGCTGGGCGTGCCAAACACCAGTTATGGCGAGGACTACGCTCTGGGGCTGGCCCTCTCGCGCCGCTTCCGCATCGGGCGCATCTATGACGAACTCTACCTCTGCCGGCGCTGGGAAGGCAACAGCGACGCCGCGCTTGATATTGAAAAGACCAACCGCAACAACGCTTATAAGGACAGTCTCCGCACCATTGAACTGCGGGCGCGCCGACAGATGAACACGCTGTGGCAGACACCGGCTTCGCAGCAGGGGGCTGACGAATTCTTCAAAGCACAACTGGCATGCTGGAAAGACGTGGAGGCTCGGTTCAAGGCACTGGAACAAAAGGTGGAGACGCGCACGCTGCAATGGCACGGCATGCAGTTCACGGCCCAATTCAATCCAGAGCGAATAGGATCTACCACAGCAAAGGTAAAGAAAGCGGAGGTGAAGCACCGCCCCTGCTTCCTCTGCGACAAAAATCGTCCCGAGGAGCAAATAGAGCAACCTATGGAAGACATCTTCCAAATGTTGGTGAACCCCTTCCCTATCCTGCCGAAGCACCTCACGATAGCCCTTCGCCGCCATCGTCCTCAGGTTTTGGCTCCGATGACACGAGGGCTCTTGCGGATGGCGGCGCAAATGCCTGGATACATCGTATTCTACAATGGTCCCCGCTGCGGAGCATCGGCACCAGACCACGGACACTTACAGGCAGGGGCCCGAGGCGTGATACCCATCGAGCGCGACTGGAAGCACTATTCCACACGTCTCACACCGCTATTTCCCCTAGACGATGCGGGACGTGCCGACATGGAGGAACATGGCGTGAAGCATGGCAGCGCGGCTATCAGCCTGCTCACCGGATATGCCTGCCCCGCGTTCATCGTGGAGAGCGACGCTGACACACCCAACGATTACCTACTCCTTAAACTCATCAGCCTGCTGGCAGCAAAGCAAAAATCTGCCGAGCCCGACATAAACGTGCTGTGCTGGCGCGAAACAGGCGGCGCTGCCGAGGCCGACCGACTGATCACCGTGGTGTTCCCCAGACGGAAGCACCGTCCTGACATCTATTACAAAACGGAGGAAGAGGGAGGCATGCTCATCAGCCCTGGGGCTGTGGACATGGGTGGATTGTTTGTCACCCCTCGCGAAAGCGACTTCCGCCGCCTGACGGCCCGCACCGCCGTTGCCATACTGCGCGACGTATGCCTGAGCGAGGCTGACTGCGCCGCCATTGGGCGCAAACTACGTCCGCGTACAAAGGTCAAGACCGCCACTGACACAAAACCTTCTGCACCCGCCTACGAAGAACCTGTGGTTCGCGTAGGCTTGCTCAGCGCCAACCATGTGCGTTTCACGCTGCAGGGGGGATACACCGCCAAGGGACAAGCCGCCAGTGGTCAGCAAGAAGTGAGTTGCGAAGACGGTTCCATTCTCTGGAACGGGCGGCACTACAGCAGCCTCACATTCCACCCGCATGACGACGCGGCCCACTTCACGCTCCAGGAAATCGCCATAGGCATCGGCTTCCACTGGGAGCGACAAGTGGCTTGCACCTATCCTGGCCAACTTCGTATCATTGTGGACGAAGAGAAACTTGTGGTCATCAACGAAGTACCCGTTGAAACCTACCTGGCCAGTGTCATCAGCAGCGAGATGAGCGGCAACGCCGATACTGAATTCCTCAAGGCTCATGCCGTGGTGTCACGCTCTTGGTTGCTCCGACAGATACAGAACAAGCAAGACAGCGAGGGGGGAGGCGGTTTCTTCCAATTCAATCGTAAGGACAACGAGTACATACGTTGGTACGACCGCGAAGACCACACGCTTTTTGATGTGTGCGCCGACGACCACTGCCAGCGCTACCAAGGCATTGGTGGACTGACTCCTGCCGTGATACAAGCCATAAAAGCCACACGGGGCGAAGTGATAGAACACGACGGTGAGGTGTGCGACGCGCGTTTTTCCAAGTGTTGCGGCGGTGTCTCGGAGTCTTTTGATACTTGTTGGGAAGATCGCGACATTCCTTATCTGCAAAGCGTCTGCGACAATCCGCAAAACGATCCTGCCGACCGTCACAACGAGGCAGAAGCCTCCTCTTGGATCAATGGGGCTGGCAGCACCGATGACTTTTGCAACACATCCGACGCCGAACTTCTGGGTCGCGTGCTTCAAGGATACGACCGCGAAACGCCCGACTTCTATCGTTGGGAAACGGTGCTCGGACAAGAAGAACTTCAAGGCTTGCTTCTTAAGAAGCGCGGCGAGTCGTACGGACAGATACTCGCTCTCGAACCTGTGGAGCGTGGCAGCGGCGGTAGGCTCAAGCGGCTACGCATCGTAGGCACAGAGCGTACCATTGTCATCGGTAAGGAACTCGAAATCCGCCGCTCGCTCTCGGAGAGTCACCTGCTCAGCGCCGCATTCACCATCACACCGGAATACGACGCTGACGACACGAAAGTCCCCGCACGCTTCCGCCTACGGGGAGCCGGCTGGGGCCACGGCGTGGGCCTTTGTCAAATCGGCGCGGCCAACATGGCCGCGCAAGGCTTCGCCTACCGCGACATCCTGCTCCATTATTATAAAGACACCATCATTTCCGTGCGATACTAACCATTGCGGACGTTCCGTTCGCACCAATCCTCATCCATAACACAACTCACGTTATGAAGAAACTTCGTTCTCTCATTGGCTTGGCAGCCATGCTCGCTGTGGCTGCCATCACAGGCCCGTCTCTGAAGGCCCAAAGCATACAGTTCCCCCAGCCGCAGCAAGCGGGCACTGCTGTAGTCTCAGATGACGGCGAGACGCTTACCCTGGGCAACGACCTGCTCACGGCATCGTTTGTGCGCGAAGGTGGCACGCTGATGTTCGGCGGCTGCGAAGCAATGAACCTTGTGGCTGGAACAGAACTTTTCACCATTACGCTCTCGGGCGGTCAGACGATCAAGGCTTCACAGATGACGCTCGGCGATGTTCGTACCCTCACGCTCACCCCCGACGCAACGGCAGCGCGAGGCAGTGAAAAACTGTCCGGAAAAGCGATAGAGGCCGACTTCACCTACGGCAACCTCTCGCTGACATGGCGCGCCGTGTTGCGTGACGGCAGCCACTACCTGCGCACCGAACTCGCCCTCACCGCCAACCGCTCTACGGCGATGCAGGCCATCACCCCGATGCTCTACAATGTGGACAACGATGCTGCCGGAAGCACACCTGTCGTGGTGGGCAACACGCGCGGTGCGGTGTTGGCCAGCGAAAAGATCTTCGCCGGCTTGGAAACGCCCATGGGTATCAACACGGTGAGCGGCACAGCCAGTGCAGAGGCATTCGCTTACACCGCTTGGAACAGTGCGTACTTCTCCGACAATGCGCCAGAAGCCATCCCCGCAGGCATCACGGCATTGGGGCTTACCGCCGGATACCTGAAGATCAAGCAAGGCTATCTCGCCATCAAAGATGCGGGGACACATACCGTGACTTTCAAGTACACCAGTGGCTCTCACCGCTTGGACGTGGCCGGTGTGGATGTGCTCGACGCTTTCACAGGCGAAGTGGTGGCCAGCGACTACCACAAGGGCTACACCGGCGGCAGCAGTTCTGCAAATGTCTATTCCCTCGATATCCCCACGGCGGGCTATTACCTCGTGCGCTATTTCCGCGACATCACCGAAGAGGCCAATGGTGTGATTACCGGCTCCTGGAACAGCAACGGCTCCATCACCTGGACGGGCAACGTTTCTGCTCCAAACCTTGTCTACGACGGTGCGCTTGATAAAAATGTGCTCGCCACAGATGTAGTTGACGCATCCACGCTAACCAACCCCGTACTGAACACGGGCGGCACGCGCACCGACCAATGGAACACCTCCTCGTGGACTGTGGTGGAGACTCCCGCACAGGCTGTGACCGACATGGGCTACTACAACCCCAAGGTGAAGTACATGGCCAAGCCCATTGCCTTTGCCCAAGGTGGCGGCACGCTTTCGGCCACCTACGTTTACCAAAGCGGCACACACGGGCTGACTATCTGTGGCGTAGAACTCATAGATGCAGACGGCAACGTGGCAGCGAGTGACTATCACAAGGGTTTCAGCGGCACACGCAAGACCGACAACACCTACACCTTCACTGTTCGTACTGCTGGCGACTACACCCTGCGCTACCTCTGCGTGCTCGGCGACGACGACAACACCTCAAGCGGAAACATCAACCTCTCTTACGTCCTCAACGAGACGCTCCACCTGCCTGCACTCAAGGGTGTGGGTATTGAGGGCAAATGGAGCCGCAACACCACGCTCGCAGCGGGCAACACTTGGAACGTTAGTGCTGTCGTGGGCCTTATCGCTCCGGGGCAAGCACGTCGTAGTTTCCTCTGCTACAGCGAGCGCGAGCGAGCAGTGCCCTGGCGCCCATTCCCTGTTTACGTGTCGTGGTACGAACTCAACATCGACCGCAACAACTCGGCAGACTATTCCGGCAACATGACTTCCGAGCAATGCGTGGACGTGATGAACCATTGGAAGACGGACTTCTATGATAAATATGGCGAGACTCCCGCCGCCTTCGTATGGGATGACGGTTGGGACGAGTACGGCACATGGACTTTCAACCCCAACTTCCCCGAAGGTTTCAGTCCCGTAGATCGCATCGCCCAGCAGATGGGTGGCGGCATCGGCGCATGGTTGGGCCCCGTGGGTGGCTATGGCACCAGTGGTACCTACCGCCGCAACTATTGGAGCAGCAAGGGCGGTATGCAACTCTCCAACGCGGCCTACTACAACGTCTTCTATAATGCCTGCAAGTACATGCTCGACAACTACGACTTCCGCTTCTTTAAGTTCGACGGCATCAGCGCACAATGGAGCAGCGTGGGTCCTGATGCAGGCACCACCGGTGAGGAAAACGCCGAGGGCATCATTGCCGCCGAACAAGCTATGCGACGCATCAAACCCGACATCTTCTTCAACACCACTGTAGGCACATGGGCCAGCCCCTTCTGGTTTCATATCTCCGATGCCGTATGGCGACAAGAGAACGACTATGGCGAGATAGGCAACCAAGGCACCGACCGTGAGAAGTGGATCACCTACCGCGACCGCCTCGTTTATCAGAACTTCGTGCAGAACTCACCGCTCTGCCCCATCAACACCTTGATGACTCATGGCTTCATCCTCACCAAGTATGGCAACGTCTCCAAGAACATGGACTATGCCGGAGTATTGCGCGAGATGCGCTGCGCCTTCGCTTGTGGAAGTGGCATGGTGGAACTCTACAACGACTACGAACTGATGAATTCCATCAACGGCGGCAAACTGTGGGCCGACCTCGCTGAGTGCATCGCCTGGCAACGCGACAATGCTGACGTTCTTCCCGACGTGCACTGGGTGGGCGGCAACCCCTGGGACGGCAGCAAAGCCAATGTGTACGGCTGGGCGGCATGGAATGGCACGCGTGGCACACTCGCCATACGCAACCCCTCCACCTCTGCACAATCTGTCACCACCACCTTCCGCGAAGTGTTTGAAATCCCCGCCCACCTCACAGGAAAGGTGACGTTTGCCAAGGCCTTCGCTGCCAACCAACTCTCTCTAGGAGGCATCAACACTTCAAAGGAATACGACATCGACGAAAAGATCACCTACCGCCCCGCCGGAAGCAACCTCTATGTGTTCAACGCCACGTTTGACTTTGATGGCGATGAAACCCCAATCGGACATGTCACGATAGACGACACTACCGCGTCCGATAACCAGGACGGGATTACCTACGACCTGCAAGGCCGTCGCACCGATGCGGCAAGCCCTGGCATCTACATCATAGGCGGCAGGAAAATTATCAAGAAATAAAGTTCAGCGGGGCTTCGCAAACAGTGAAGCCCCGCACATATAATACATCCCAATGAGCCACGAACATCATCACCACGAAGGCTCGCCACACTTGCAGATAGCGCGGATAGTCTGCGCGGCGGTGCTCCTTGCGGGCGCAATGATAGTGGAACACACCTGCACACTGCCCGCCTGGCAACTGTTGCTCGTGTATTTAGTGCCCTATCTGCTCGCTGGTTTTGGCACGCTTGCCGAAGCCGTGAGAGGCGTGTGGCACGGTGAGGCGATGAACGAGCATTTCCTGATGGCGGTGGCCACCGGCGGTGCGCTCGCCATAGGCTTCATGCCAGGGGCGGAAACCGAATTCGCCGAGGCCGTATTCGTGATGCTCTTCTACCAAGTGGGCGAACTCTTTGAGGGATATGCCGAGGGCCAAAGCCGCCGCAGCATCGCCCGCCTCACCGCAATACGTCCCGACACGGCACAGGTGGAGCGTAGCGGCGAGATTTTGAGCGTTCGTGCCGAAGACGTTGCTGTCGGCGAGACGGTGGTGGTAAACCCTGGCTCACGTGTACCGCTTGACGGTGTCATCACCGAAGGCCACACCACACTCGACACCTCCGCCCTCACCGGCGAGAGCATGCCCCGCAGCGCCGAAGAGGGCGATGAAGTACCTTCGGGCTGTGTGAACCTCAGCGGGACGGTGCGTCTGCGCACGCTGAAACCTTTCGCCGAGAGCACCGCTTCAAAAATCATCCGACTCGTGGAAGACGCCTCGGGACGCAAGTCGCGCAGCGAGGCCTTCATCACCCGCTTCGCGCGTATCTATACCCCTGCCGTGGTATTTGCGGCATTGGCACTCGCCCTGCTGCCACCACTGTTTTCGGGACAGTTCCTCGACAACCTGCCGGTGTGGCTCCACCGTGCGCTGATCTTCCTCGTGGTGTCCTGCCCCTGCGCCCTGGTGATCGGCATCCCGCTCACGTTCTTCGGTGGCATCGGTGGGGCGTCAAAACTCGGCATACTCATCAAGGGGGGCAACTTCATGGACACGCTCGCCGAAGTCAGAACAGTAGTCTTCGACAAAACCGGCACGCTCACGCAAGGGCGTTTCGCCGTCACCGCGGTCCACCCCGACCGCTATGACGAGGACACCATCCTGCATCTCGCCGCCCATGTGGAGCGCCACTCGGCACACCCCGTCGCTGCCGCCCTGCGCGACGCGTTCCCCGCCGAATCGACCGATGGCTGCACGGTCACTGACTTGCAAGAGACCGCAGGACAAGGTGTTACGGCGCTCGTAGAGGGTGTACGCGTGACAGTGGGCAACACGAAGATGATGGAGGCCGCCGGACTGGCATGGCACGAATGCCCGCTCACTGGCACCATCGTGCATGTGGGCGTGGCGGGCGAATACGCTGGACACATCGTCATCAACGACCAAATGAAGCCTGGGAGCCGCGAAGCAGTGGAGGCACTGAAAAAGGCAGGCGTCAATCGCATCGCCATGCTCACCGGCGACCGCAAGGCCTCGGCGCAAGAGGTGGCAAACGCCTTGGGGATCGACACGTTCCGCGCCGAACTGCTCCCTGGCGACAAACTGGCGTGCGTGGAGGAGATGATGGGTGAAAATTCCACGGGCGGTACACTGGCCTTCGTGGGCGATGGTATCAACGACGCTCCCGTGTTGGCGCGTGCCGATGTGGGCGTGGCGATGGGTGCGCTGGGCACCGATGCGGCAGTGGATGCTGCTGATGTGGTGCTGGCCGACGACAATCCCGTGAAGGTAGCCACGGCCATCGCCCTCTCACGCCGCACGCTCGGTATTGCGCGACAGAATACTGCGCTCGCCCTGGGTGTAAAGGGGGGCGTGCTCGCTTTGGCCGCCATCGGACTGGCCACGATGTGGATGGCCGTCTTTGCTGACGTGGGTGTCACAGTCCTTGCTGTGTTCAACGCCATGCTCACGCTGAACGTCAGCAAGTACAAGAATTAAGGTTATAAGGTTATTAGGTTTTGAGGTTATTAGGTTTCGCCAGCCCGCCCGCAGAAATCCTTTAAGGTTATTAGATTTCGTCAGCCCGCCTATTGCAAAGGCTGGGAGCGCGGGCGTCCCCGCCCGCAGGTTTGCACGCTGCGCTACAATCGTCGCAAACGGGATTTTATATCTCCACAACGGTGATGCCTGCGCCGCCGAACTGTACGTGTTCGTCGTGGAAGGAACGTATGGCACGCACCGAACTGACGTATTGGCGTATGGCTTCGCGGAGTGCGCCGGTGCCTGTGCCATGGAGGATACGCACGCGCGGGTATTCGAGTTGAATGGCGTCGTCGAGGAAATAGGCCACGGTGTTCACCGCCTCGTCGGCACGCATCCCGCGCACGTCGAGTTCGGGCTTGAAGCGCAGTTTCTTCTCATACATGGCGTCGCGCGTCTCTCGGCTGAGGAAGGTGGCGGTTTGGGCTGTCTTGTCCTCCTTCGGGGCTTCGGCAGGTAGCAGTCGGTCGATGCTCACACTGGTGCGCATGATGCCAAAGGTGACGCGGGCACGACCACCGCTGACACTCTCCACGCGTCCTGTGCCGCCCTGTCCCTTGATACGCACCCAGTCGCCGGGGGCCGGAACGAAGTCGGTGCGCCCCTCGTCGCCAAGCACAGAAGAAAGGGTGCCTGCAGTGCCAGTAGCGTTGTCCGTTGTCGCGCCGTTTGAACCACGCTGGCGGCGGCGTTCTTGGCGGCGCTGTATCTTGGCCATCTTACGCGCGATGGCCTCGTCTTGCTTGCCCGACACGAGGTTGACCTCCTCCTTGAAGGCTTCAAGTTCTTTACGCGCGGCTTTGGTACGTTCTTTTTCGGCTTGCGCTTCCTTGATGGTACGTATGGTGCGTTCTATGCGGGCATTGCTTTGGGCCAGGAGTTCTTGGGCTTCCTCGCGGGCACGGCTCATCACCTCCTTGCGCTCTTTGCTCAAGCGCGACACTTCTTCCTCATAGCGACGAGCCGTCTCGTCAAGGTGCTTCTCGCGCTGGTGCACGGCGCGCCGTTTGTTCTCCCAGTACATCTTGTCGCGCACGATGTCTTGCAAGTATTTGTCGGAGAGGATATAGTTCTCGCCCACCAGTTTGGCAGCATAGGCGATGACCTCCTCGGGCAGCCCGATGTTGCGGGCTATCTCAATGGCGAAACTACTGCCTGGGTTTCCCACGGATAAGCGGAACAAGGGGCGCAGTGCGGCGCGGTCATAGAGCATGGCGCCGTTCACCACGGTGGGGCACTGCTCGGGCACGCGCTTGAGGTTCTGGTAGTGGGTGGTGACCACGGCATATGCGCCTTTTTCCACGAAGCGTCTCAGGATGGCCTCTGCCAACGCGCCACCTATTTGTGGCTCTGTGCCAGCGCCGAATTCGTCGATGAGCAGCAGGGTGCGGGGCGTGGCTCCTTTCATCATCTGCTTCATGCAGAGCAGATGGGAACTGTAGGTGGAGAGGTCATCGTCAGTACTCTGCCCGTCGCCGATGTCAATGAACAAATGCTCGAAGATTCCAAACTGGCTGCCTTCGGCCACGGGGACGGGCATGCCGCATTGCAGCATGTACTGCAAGAGGCCCACGGTCTTCAAGCAGACGGATTTGCCGCCCGCGTTCGGACCGCTTATGAGCAAGATGCGTTTGTCCTCGGGCAGTTTGATGTCGAGCGGCACCATTTCCTGCCCCTTTTGCTCCAGGGAGCGTTTCAGCAAGGGGTGTCGGGCTTCGGTCCAAAAGATACATGGGCGATCCTTCACCTGTGGCACGAGGGCGTCGAAGCCTTCGGCCCACGCCGTGAGGGCACGCAGATAGTCTGCCGCACCGAGGAAACGCAGGGCATGAAGCACCTCGTCGATATGAGGGCGGATCAGTGCGCTCTGTTCTTGCAGCAGGCGTATTACCTCGCGCTTCTCCTCGGCTTCGAGTTCGCGAATTTTGTTGTTAGCCTCCACCACGGCCTGCGGCTCAATAAAGACGGTCTTGCCGGTGGCGCTCTCGTCGTGCACGATGCCCTTGATCTTTCGTTTTGCCGAGGGCGAGACGGGAATGACCAGCCTGCCGTCGCGCAGCGTGGGGTTCACGTCGCGGTCGATGTAGCCCGCTGTCTGGGCCTCGCTGATGATGCCGCGCAGCGAATGGGAGATGCCGCGCGAGGTGTGCTCTATGGAATGGCGTATGGTGAGCAGTTGTGGCGACGCGGTGTCCTTGATACGCCCGTACTTGTTGAGCAGTTTGGAGATGCTGGCCACGATCTCGCTGAAGTCCCCCACCCCTTCGGCGAGCCTTGCCAGTGCGGGATAGGCTTGCCCACCTTCGTCGCTCTCCTCCGCATCGGCGCGGAAGAGGGCGGTGAGTTGTCCGCAGGTGGTCAGCGAGCGGCGCAGCGCCGCAAGGTCGGCCTCCTCCATATAGGTACGCTCGGGACGGATACGCAGCAACGGCTCGCGCACGTCAAAGAAATCGGCTTCGTAAGCGTCGGCACACTCGTATTCGAAGCGTCGGAATTCGTCGGCCTGTGCCAGGCGTTCCGTGATTTCTGCGTAATCGTCCGAGAAGGTAAGGCGGTCGGTGACATACTCCACGCCGAGTGCGCTCTGACAATGGCCGCGCAACTGCGTGCGTACCTCGTCAAAGCCTATCTTGCGTTCAAATGTGTCAGGATAAACCATCTGATTTTTCTTTTCAAGGCGCAAAATTACGCAATGGGCGTGAATAAATCGGGCTATGTAGTTTAAAAAGCCGCGCCGGGGGCAGTGAAGGAGAAAGGTGTCGGCGGGCGGTTACGGCGCAGCCACACGAGTAGGACAAACCCCGCAAGACGCTCTGCGTGGGCAGTGTGTCTTGCGGGGTTGAATGCCTTTTCGGTTTCTGATTGTCCGCTGTCTGTGAGTAGGAACGGGCCGGCGGACTTATAGGAACCTATGCGGCCTGTCGTGGCTTTTACTTGCCGAGCACTTCGTTGATGAAGGCCTGCATCTCTGGCGTGCGGCGCTCCACGGCTTGCACCAGGGCGAACTGGTTGCGCGAGCGCACCAGGTTGTGCTCGGGATACTTGATGCCGAAGTAGGTGTCGCCGTTGATGTAGTCGGCCAGGAAGCGAACCAACTGCATATAAGGGAAGAGCAGTGCGGCATAGGGCAGGTTCTCGATCTCGATGGGCGTGAGGAATGTGGCGGCCTTGAGATAGCCCTTGGTGAAGGCCTTGAAGATGTCCATTCTGAAATCCACCTTGTCGTACTCCGGGCTGTCCTCCGGCACGGGGTTGGCGGCGGAACGTAGGTAGTCGCCGAAGTCGCTGAAGATGAAGGAGGGCATAACGGTGTCGAGATCGATGACGCAAAGCACGGAGCCGTCCTTATCGAAGAGGATGTTGTCCACCTTGGTGTCGCAGTGACAAATACGTTTGGGCAGTTTGCCTTCGCGATAGAGTCGCTCGCTCTTCGCCATGGTCTCGGCGCGTTTTTCTATCTCCTCGAGCAGGTCTTTCACCTCGGCGGCGCGGCCCTTGGGGTCAGCGGCCACAGCGTCCTTGAGTTGCTGCAGGCGGAACTCGATGTTGTGGAAGTCCTTGATGGTCTCGCCGAGTTTGGCGGGGATGTCGGAGAGCATGGCCTGGAAGTCGCCAAAAGTTTCACCCACGATGGCGGCGCTCTCGGGGGTTACCTCGGAGAGAGAGAGCGTGTCGGGGATAAACACCATGATACGCCAGTATTTTTCGCCGTCGTAGTAATAGTACTTGCTGGGATCATCCTTGAGGGGTACGAACTGCAGCACTTTGCGGTCGATGTCGGGAGTGCCGCGCTCTTCGAGTTTCTTACGGATGTGTCCGGTGACAGCCACGATGTTGCCCATCAGCACGTCGAGGTCGGGGAAGACGGCGTGGTTCACGCTCTGCAGGACGTAGTCGGGGCTGTCGGCTTCGGCAGTGGGGGCTTTGTAGGTGCTGTTGATGAGTCCGTTGCCAAGGGGTTTGACCTCGGTGACGGTGCCACGGATGGCGAATTTTTCTACGATGTTTCTCATAGGTATTTGGTTTGTTAAGAATGTTGAACTGTCAGGTATGGGGTGTTGTGTCTCGCAACGAGGCTTATTTGCTGAGGAGTTTCTCGCGCCAGTAGTCGGTGATGGTGTGGAAGAGGTGGTGGCGTGTGCGTCCGCCGTAGATGCTGTGGTTGCGGTTGGTGTAAAGTTGCTGACGGAAGGGTATGCCGGCCTGCACGAGTGCTTCGCTCACTTCGTAGAAGTTGCGGGCGTGCACATTGTCGTCGGCGGTGCCATGGATAAGGAGCAGGTCGCCCTTGAGGTTAGCGGCGCGTGTGATGGGGTTCACGCCGTAGCCCTGCGCATTGCGCTGAGGCGTCTGCATATAACGCTCGGTGTAGATGGTGTCGTAGTATTTCCAGTTGCTCGGTGCTGCCACGGCCACGCCGCACTTGAACACGGGGGCTTGCGTCATGGACATGAGCGTGTTGAACCCGCCGAAACTCCATCCCCAGATGGCCATGCGCGATTTGTCCACATAGGGCAGTGAGGCGAGGTACTGTGCGGCATAGGCCTGGTCGGCGGCCTCTTTTTGCCCGAGTATGAGGTAGGTGCACTGCTCGAAGGCGATGCCGCGCCCACCGGTGCCGCGCCCGTCCACGCAGGCCACGATGATGCCTTCCTGCGCCCAGCAACTCTCCACGAAGCCGCCCGGGTAGAAACCTATGCCCCACGAGTCCTTCACCTCTTGCGAGCCAGGGCCGCTGTATTGGTACATCACCACGGGATAGCGCTTCGAGGGATCGAAATCGCGCGGCTTGATCATCCAGCCGTTGAGAGATGTGCCCTCGGGTGTGGTGAAGGTAAAAAATTCCTTGGTGCCGCAGAGTTGGTCGGCCTGTGCTTTGAGCCCAGCATTGTCGAGCAGGGTGGTCGTCACCTTGCCGCTCTGGTCGCAAAGGGTGGTGACGGGCGGCTGTGTGGCGTTGCTATACACGTTGAGGAAGTAGCGGAAGCCGTTGCTGAAAGTTGCCTCGTTGGTGCCCTCCTGGGGTGTGAGACGGGTGACCTTGCCATTCTTGTCGGCCACATAGACCTCCTGCCGCAGGGGGCTGGTGGCGCGGGCAGCGTAGTACACGCAGTCCTTTTTGGGATCGTAGCCATAGAAGGCGGTGACGTCGAAATCGCCCTGCGTGGCCTGACGCACCAGTTCGCCGCTGAGGGTGTAGAGATAGACGTGGCGATAGCCGGAGCGCGTGGAGGTCAGGGCCATGCGGTTGCCAAAGAATTGCAGGTCCTCATAGGCCGACTCCTTGACGTAGCACTGGCTCGTCTCGCGCACCGCCAGCGTGGCGACGGTGCTACGGGGGTTGACCATATAGATGTCCATGCGGTTTTGCAGGCGATTGAGCGTCACGACGGCCAGTTTGTCGGGGTCGTCGGTGAATTTGATGCGGGGGATGTAGGAGTCGCTGTCCATCGGCACGTCCATCACGCGCACGGCATGGGAGGCGATGTCGTAGGTCTTCACCTCGACGCGGCTATTCTCCGCACCGGCCACGGGATACTTGTAGTCGTAGGAGCCAGGGTAGGCATCGTTGTCGCCGTGCTCCGGAGCCAGTCCCTTGAACATCTGCATGTGATAGACCGGTACGCGACTCTCATCGTAGCGCACCCAAGCCAGCATCTTCGAGTCGGCACTGAAGTCGAAACTGCGGGCGGTGGTGAACTCTTCCTCATTGACCCAGTCGGGCAGTCCGTTGATGATTTCGTTGAACTTACCATCATTGGTGACACGCACCTCGGCACCGTCGAAGAGCAGTTTGGAGATGAAGAGGTCGCCATCGCGCACGAAGGCCACCATTGTGCCGTCGGGCGAGAAGAGGGGCTGCTGCTGCGCTCCCTTGTCGGAGAGCGGCGTGACGCGCCCGCTGCGCAGGTCGCAGACGTAGAACTGGGCGGTGTAACTGTGGCGATAGATGGCCTTGCGTGCCGTCTCAAGCAGCACGGTGCGCTCATCGGGCGAGAGGGTGTAGCCGCTGATACGGCTCAGTCCGGCAGCGCGCCCCTGTACGGCGCAGTCGAACAGCACGGCGAGTTGCTCGCCAGTGCGGAAGGAGCGACGCACGATCTGTGTGCCGTCGTCGGAGAGTTGGGTGTAGCTCTCGCCGTCCTGCATGGGCGTGACGCCATAGACGTATTCGGGATAGTAGCGGTAGTTGAGGACATTGTCGAGATCCAGGCGCCCCTGAGCGACCGCCAGGGCCGTGAGGGTGAGGAGGAACAGGGATGTAAATGTTCTGCGTAGCATATATATAAATACGGAATAGGGTTCCGGGCATAGGGTGTCGCCCCGCTGGTGCAGAGACGGCGAAGCAAAAGTACGGAATATTTGTGTGCGGGCAAGCCTGCCGCCGTTTTTTTTTACGGGGCTGCACGGCAAGCGGCACTGGTGGCTTTTTAGGCATAAGAAAATGCACATTGAGGAAGGCGCTCGGAGCATATCGGCAAAAAATATTTGGCCGTTACGCCGACGCAGACTATTTTTGCTGCGCAAATGAGGGCGCGCATCCTCCCACCCGCCGCGCGCCCCTTGCGCAGGCTTTATTTAGGGGAATAAGCCACCCCAGCCAGCCGTTCTCCCTTCCCCACGGCTGGCTTTTTCTTTGCCACAGCGGGCGCTGCGGCGGGGACAATTTGTTTTGCAACGGACGTAGGAAAAACGACGACGCACCCCGAAAATGGCATCGTGGAGGTCGGCCAGCCCGTGGTGGAAGGGCGTTGGACAAGATGGGAGATGCGCAAAACAATCTCGGACCTTGTTTCAACAACATTGGTCGTCGTTTAAACAAGGTCCGAGATAGTTTTGTCTGCAACGCGGGCTGTCGGGCCGCCTGGGCCGTGCATTTTCTTGTTTTCCCGCTTACGCTGCAAAGGTACGCCCGCCGTCGCCGCCAGGGCAAGGACAAAATGCGCGGAAGGGCGTGTAGGAGATCATTCGGCGAGTTTGTAGGGCGCCTCGTCGCCGCTGACGGTGTAGGTGCCGCTCCATCCGCGGCCCTTCTTGGCCTCAGAGAGCGTGCGGGGGAAGAGGAAGCGGAACTTGCCCACTTGCACCACGGTGGCGATGGGCAGGGTGCGCTTCTGTCCAGCCGTGGTCCACTTGGCGGCGAGTGGCTCCACGCCCACAATCTCCCAGTCGTCGCCCAGGTCGGCGGTGGCGGCATCGAGCATCTTCTGCGCGTTCAGCCCAGCCACGGTGTAGGTGGCGGGCATGGGCTTGCTCTCCATGCGCTCCAACTGCCCCTCGGCCACAATGTCTTCGTAGAAGGCGCGTGCCTCGTTGAGTTTCGCACCAAGGACAAGGTTGGCGTCGTCGCCCGCCACATATTTGTCGTGATTGATGAGCACCTCCTCGTAGGCCTCGTTAGCCAGCCAATAGAGCGTGTAGCGCTCCTGGGCATCGGCAGCCGAGGGGATGGCATCGAGCCAGCGTTCTATGGCATTGCGCACAACATTGATGGGCGTGGCGCTACGCGCGATGCACAGGGCCTGGTCGCGGCGGTTGTTGCGCATGGCGAGATAGGCGTCGTAACTGTTGAAGGCCAACTGGTAGCCGTCGGGCTCGCTGATGATGGCGCGCGAGGGGTCGTCCATCGGGAACACGAGCGGACAGGCGCGCTGGTCGTCGAGCAGCAGGGTGCGCACGAAGAGGGCGAAGGCCTCGATGCTCACGGGGTCGCTGACGAAGAGCGCGCTGTAGGCGTTGCGCAGCGTCTCGTCGGCGAAGACGTGGCCTTCGCGCTGTTTCGGCACGCTGACGCGGCGCACGCTGAGCACCTGCATGGAACTACCGGTGCCGGCCACCTCGAAGGAATACGACATCAGTTGCTGGAAATCGCGATCGAGCAACGCGCTGTTGGCCCGTGTATGCATCACGTAGTAGTCGGGATACTCGTAGTAGGGCTGGTACGGGTAGAGTTTCGCATCAAGGCGCTCGTAGGTGCAGTGTATGTCCTGCACGCTGCGTGTATAGCCCTCCTCCACAGCGGTGTTGCTCATCTGCGCGTCGGCTTGCACCGCCTTCTTGCCGGGCTTGTACTTCTTGCCCACGGGTGGCACCACGCCATAACTGGCGGCCTGCTTGTCGTTGCGCCCTTGCTGCGCGGGAGCCATCACAGACTGATAGACGCCCTCCACGGCGGTGGTCACAGAGCCGGTGGCGGACTGCACGATGCCGTCGGCGGTGCCAATGACGGGCTGCGTGACACGTTGCACCGCGCCATCCACCGCACGTCCGGCAGCACCCACCGTGCCGTCCACTACGCCGTTCACCATATTCTGAATGCGGTTGGTGGCACGCGCCGTGGCGCTCTGCACGATGCGAGAAGCCTCGCCCACGGTGGCATCGACCACGCCGTCCACAGCACTATTCACTGCGCCGCTGACGCGGTTCACCGCACCATCCACGGCACGCCCTGCGGCACCCACCGTGGCGTCAACGGCTCCATCAACAGCGTTGTTCACCGCATTGTTCACGCGATTCACTGTCCCCTGGGCCGTGCGCTGCGCCTGCCCCACGGTGGCATCGACAGCGTTGTCCACGGTCTGCTGGGCCTGTTGCTGCACGCGGTTGGCGGCGCGGTTGGCAGCACCGACGGTGGCGTCTTCGGCGGTGTTGCGAGCGTCTTCTACCGTCTGTTGAGCCGCCTGCTGAGCACGGTTGCGGGCACGATTCAGCACGCCGCCCAACTGCGCACTGGCGGGCAGCGAAACGGCCGTCAGGACCGACAGCAACGCAATTCCTAAAACCTGTTTCTTCATAGCGTATAAGGTATTTAATGAAAAATAATGGGCGAAAAATGAATGGTCTTCGCCGCAAAAGTACGTTTTTCGGACAAAAAGGGCAACATCTGCCGCCGTTTTTCGGCACAAGAGGCCGTTGCGCCTCGCCGCAAGCACACTGGCGGTGTTATTCCACATTAATAAGGATGCCAGCACCACAGGGGAATGCGTACTTTTGCACCTTGAAACCAACAACTCCAACTCTATGATGAAAAGATACCCAACACTTATGCTCGCCTTGGCCCTGACACTGCCCATGGCGGCAGAGGTAGAACCCGATACGTCTGGCATCCGCCACCTGGCGCCCGCCGTGGTGACGGCCACGATGAAGGAGCACACCCCCTTGCGCCAAGCCCCACTGAGTAGCACCTCGCTGGGCCCTGAGACGCTGGAACAGGTAGGTGCCACCAACCTGAAAGGTGCGGCGCGCCTGGTGCCCGGACTCTTCATGCCCGCCTACGGCTCGCGGCTCACAGCAGCCACCTACATAAGGGGCGTGGGGTCGCGCAGCGGCTCGCCCGCCGTGGGGCTGTATGTGGACGGCATGCCGTTTGTGGAAAAGAGTGCCTACGACTTCGGCTTCCTCGGCACGGAACGCATCGACGTGCTGCGCGGTCCGCAAGGCACGCTCTACGGACGTGGGGCAATGGGCGGCTTGATCCGCGTGACGACAGCCGACCCGCTGACCACCTACGGCACACATCTCGCAACGACCTTCACCGGACGCGGCGGCGCACACCGCGTAGCGGCACAGACCTATCTGCATGCCTCGCCCACATTGGCATTCTCGCTCGGAGCATTCCACGAGGGGCAGCGAGGATTTTTCAAGAACACCACCCTCAACCAAAAGGGCGACCGAGGAAATGCCACAGGCGTAAAAGGGCAGATGGCGTGGCAAGTGGCTGAAAGGTGGCGCGTGGGCCTCGACGTCGGTTACCAATACAGCGACGAGCGAAGCAACCCCTACATCCTCGACAACGACCCTGTGACCGACCTGCCCACAGGCCGTATCTCGCAGAACCGACAAAGCAACTATCGCCGCAACCTGCTCACGAGCGGACTCACCGTGAGCCACTCCGGAAAGCACTTCGACCTGTCGAGCATCACCGCACACCAGTACGTTGCCGACCGCTTGTTCATGGACCAGGACTTCGTGAGCCTGGATCTCTTCTCCCTGACGCAACAACAGCACATCAACTCGCTCAGCGAGGAAATCATACTGAAAAGCAAAGGCACCGGTCGTTGGCAACACACCACGGGCCTCTTCGGTGCCTGGCAGAGCGTACGCACCGATTGCCCCGTCTCCTTCTACGGCGATGGCATGACCTACCTCAACCGACAGATGGCGACTGTATTCGCTGGCGTGCCGCACGAGATGTCGCTCACGCTCAACGACAACGAACTGCCGTTTACCTCGCACTTCAAGACGCCCTCCTGGAACGCGGCCCTCTACCACCAAAGCACCCTCTCCGACTTGTTCTTCAAGGGGCTGTCGCTCGCCCTCGGCCTGCGCGCCGACTACGACCGCCACAAATTGGACCTCTGTAGCAGCACGGCACAGCCCGTCAGTTACACCTACGCGATGCCCCAATATCGTGTGAACGCTGACCTGCAAGCCACGCCCGAACTGGCTGGCAGCATGTCGGACCACGACTGGCAACTGCTGCCCAAGGCCGCCCTGCAATACGACTTCGGAGCGTCGGGCAACGTCTATGTCAGCGTGGCGAAAGGCTACCGCAGCGGGGGCTACAACATACAGAACTATTCCGACCTGGCACAGATGCAGTTGCGCCGCGACATGATGCTCGGCGTGCAGGAATACGTGGTGGGTGTCTTCGAACGCGTACCCATGCCCGAGGCAATGAAGCAGCAACACATCGAGATGATAAACGGGCTGCTCGAACCCCACATTCCCGCCACGCCCGAACTCGCTGCGCTCCACTATAAGCCCGAGACGTCGTGGAACTACGAAGTGGGCACACACCTGAACCTCTGCGGCGGTGCGCTGCAGGTGGATGCCTCGGCCTATCTCGTGCAGACGCGCGACTTGCAACTATCGCGTTTCGCCGACAGCGGGCTGGGCCGGGTGACGGTCAATGCCGGACGCAGCCGCAGCCTCGGAGCGGAGATTGAAGCACGCGCCACGTTGCTCGGCGACCGCCTCACACTGAATGCCGCCTATGGCTATACACACGCTGTCTTCACTCGTTACGACCTGGGGCAAAACAATGGCGCGGCAGTGGACTACACCGACAACCGTGTGCCGTTTGTGCCCGACCACACCATTTACGGCTCTTTCCAATTCCGCCAGCCCACACGCGGCTTTGTTCGTGCCTTCCACATCGGTGCTGACATCAACGCCGCGGGGCACATCTATTGGGACGAGGCTGGCACCATGCGTGAGCCGTTCCATGCCAGCCTCGGCGCACGCGCTGGGCTGGAAATCAAGGGCGGCGTGGAAATCGCCGTTTGGGGACGCAACCTCACAGACCGCCGCTCGCACGTGTTCCAATTCGTAAACATGGGGCGCACCCTCTCACAACCCGCCCTGCCGCGCCACTTCGGAGTAGACGTGAGCGTGAGTCTCTGAGGCTGAAAACGGACTTCCACCATACCGCAAGCCGAGTACGCACTGCCAGCACCTTTGCTAACCGACGTACTCGGCTTGCTGCATAATCTGCCACCGCCACAAGGAGACTCGCTTATGGCCGATTTTGCAAAGCGCGTGTTACTATTCCGACACTTCACCAACGCTGCAGCGAACAAAATGGAACGAATGAAGCGCTTTGGCTTTCAAATAATTGAGAAGAAACCTATATTTGCGGGTAAAGTGTTTATCATTCTGCAATATTTCTTCACAATTTAATATCAGATGGACACCAACGCCTATAAAATCCCCCTGCACAGCGCACAAAGCACCGAAGGCCGCCGCATGGCCGGTGCACGCGCCCTGTGGATTGCTGCAGGCATGAAGCGCGAGCAGTTTGGCAAACCCATCGTGGCCATTGCCAACTCGTTCACGCAGTTTGTACCAGGTCACACCCACCTGCACGAGGCTGGACAAATGGTGAAGCAAGAGATAGAGCGCCTGGGATGCTACGCTGCCGAGTTCAACACCATCGCGGTGGACGACGGCATCGCCATGGGGCACGACGGCATGCTCTACTCCCTACCCTCGCGCGACATCATCGCCGACAGCGTGGAATACATGTGCCGAGCACACAAAGCAGATGCGCTGGTGTGTATCTCAAACTGCGACAAGGTAACGCCCGGAATGCTCATGGCAGCCATGAGGCTCAACATACCCACCGTGTTTGTGAGCGGCGGGCCGATGGAGGCGGGACGCTGGCGCGGAGAAAACGTGGACCTCGTCACGGCCATGGTGAAAGGTGCCGACACCACCGTCAGCGACGACGACCTGGCGGAGATTGAAAGTCGTGCCTGCCCCGGCTGCGGATCGTGCTCGGGCATGTTCACCGCAAACTCCATGAACAGCCTCACCGAGGCCCTCGGACTCTCGCTGCCGGGCAACGGCACCATCGTGGCCACACACTGCGAGCGCACCAACTTGTTCCGCAAAGCGGCAAAACTGGTGGTGGAGAACGCCATGAAGTACTATCGCGATGGCGACACCACTCTCCTACCCCGCTCCATCGCCTCACGCCAGGCCCTGCTGGGCGCCATGACGCTCGACATCGCCATGGGCGGCAGCACCAACACTGTGCTACACCTCCTGGCCGTGGCACGCGAGGCGGGCACGGAATTCACCATGGCCGACATCGATGCACTGAGTCGCCGCGTGCCTTGTATCTGCAAACTGTCGCCCAACACGATGCGCTACGCCGTGCAAGACTGCAACCGTGCAGGAGGCATTCTCGGCATCATGGGCGAACTGGACAAGGGCGGCCTGCTCGAAACGGACGTCATGCGCGTCACGGGGCAGACGCTCCGTGAGGACATCGACCGCTACTGCATCACAGGCACGAACCCCAGCGATGAGGCTCACGAGATATACAGCGCAGCACCCGGCGGACGCTTCTCTACCCTGATGGGGAGCCAGCAGGAACGCTACGCTACGCTCGATACCGACCGCACAAGCGGATGCATCCGCGACTTGCAACACGCCTACACCCAAGACGGCGGACTGGCCGTGCTCTTCGGCAACATTGCTCAAGACGGCTGCGTGGTGAAGACGGCGGGTGTGGACGAAAGTTGCTGGAAATTCAGCGGCCCAGCGCGTGTGTTTGACAGTCAGGAAGACGCCTGCGAGGGAATCCTGGGTGGCTCGGTGCAGGCAGGCGACGTGGTGGTCATCACCCACGAGGGACCCAAGGGCGGGCCTGGGATGCAAGAGATGCTCTATCCCACCAGTTACCTCAAGAGCCGTCACCTCGGCAAGGAGTGCGCCCTCATCACCGACGGACGCTTCAGCGGTGGCACCAGCGGCCTGAGCATAGGCCACATATCGCCCGAGGCAGCCAGCGGAGGAGCCATAGGCAAAATCATCGACGGCGACATCATCGACATCGACATCCCCGCCCGTAGCATCAACGTGCGCCTCAGCGACGACGAACTGCAAGCACGCCCCATGCGCCCCTTACAGCGCAAACGCGAAATCACAAAAGCCCTGCGCGCCTACGCCTCCATGGTGACAAGCGCCGACAAGGGCGGAGTGAGAGAGATTTAACCGCACAGCACAAAAGTTTATACAAGTAATTTAAGTTTCTGAAGTTATGAGGGGGAGTTATGAGGGGGAGTTATGAAGGGGAGTTAAATCAAGCCAATACTTCTTTGCCTCCTATTTTTACCCCTACGCAGCAAGGTAACGGCCCTTTATAACTACTCTATTAACTTCCTTCTATAACTTCCCAAGAATAACTTCCGAAACATAAG
>JAFSWM010000114.1 GCA_017444485.1 Bacteroidaceae bacterium
ATTGAGACGCCCTACCGCAAGGTGAAGGATTCGATGGTTGACCTTGACAACGACAACATCGTTTATATGAGCGCAGAGGAGGAAGAAGGCGTCATCATTGGTCAGGGCAATGCCCCGCTTCGTGACGACGGCTCGTTTATCCGCGACAGGGTAAAGTGCCGTCAGGACGCTGACTACCCCGTTGTGCCTCCCGCAAATGTGTCGCTTATGGACGTTTCGCCGCAGCAGATCGCATCGATAGCAGCAGCGCTCATCCCGTTCCTGGAGCATGACGACGCCCACCGCGCACTCATGGGATCGAACATGATGCGCCAGGCAGTGCCTCTCATCCGTAGCGAAGCGCCTATCGTGGGTACTGGCATCGAAAAGCAACTCTGCGAAGACAGTCGCACGATGATCACCGCCGAAGGCGACGGTGTGATAGAATATGTTGATGCCACCACTATCCGTGTTAAGTACGACCGCACAGAGGACGAGGAGTTCGTAAGTTTCGACAGCAACGTTGTGGACTATACCATACCCAAGTTCCGTCGCACGAACCAGAACATGGTTATTGACCTGCGCCCCATCTGCGAAATCGGTCAGCGAGTGCAGAAAGGTGACATCCTCACCGAGGGTTATGCCACAGAGAACGGCGAATTGGCACTCGGCAGAAACCTGCTCGTGGCCTATATGCCGTGGAAGGGATATAACTATGAGGACGCCATCGTGCTCAACGAGCGCATGGTGCGTGAGGACATCCTCACGAGTATCCACGTGGACGAGTATTCCCTCGAGGTGCGTGAGACCAAGCGTGGCCTTGAGGAATTGACCAACGACATCCCCAATGTGAGCGAGGACGCCACCAAGGACCTCGACGAAAACGGTATTATCCGTATCGGTGCCCGCGTGGAGCCCGGCGATATCCTTATCGGTAAGATCACGCCTAAGGGCGAGAGCGACCCCACCCCCGAGGAGAAACTTCTGCGAGCCATCTTCGGCGACAAGGCTGGCGACGTGAAGGACGCTTCCTTCCGCGCTAACCCCTCACTCAGTGGTGTGGTGATCAACAGAAGCCTCTATTCCAAGGTGCAGCGCGGACGCTCCAAAGCGGCTGAAAAGACCGAGATGGAACGCATCGACAAGGAGTTCCAGGCCAAGAGCGATGAGTTGTTCAACGACATGCTCACCCGTCTGCTGAAACTGACCAAGGGTAAGAAGTCGGAGGGCATCTTCGACAACCTTGGCGCTGAAGTGATCGCAAAAGGCGTGGCCCTCAACAAAGGCGTGCTCTCTCAACTTGACTATAGCTCGGTGCTTCTCAGCGACTGGACTGACGACGAGCACATCAACGACCTCATCCGCAAACTGATCATCAACTACCTGCGCAAGCACAATGTGATGGACGCTGAACTGAAGCGTAAGCGCACCGCCATTACGATCGGTGACGAACTGCCGAGCGGCATCATTCAACTTGCCAAAGTCTATATCGCTAAGAAGCGTAAGATTGGTGTAGGCGACAAGATGGCCGGACGTCATGGCAACAAGGGTATTGTTTCCAAGATTGTACGCCAGGAGGATATGCCATTCCTCGCCGACGGCACGCCAGTGGACATCGTGCTCAACCCGCTGGGTGTACCTTCCCGTATGAACCTCGGCCAGATCTTCGAGGCCGTGCTCGGCTCTGCAGGTAAGAAACTCGGTGTGAAGTTCGCCACCCCGATCTTTGACGGCGCCAAACTTGAAGACCTCAGCGAATGGACCGAAAAGGCCGGACTGCCCCACTTCGGATCAACGCAGCTCTACGACGGCGGCACGGGCGAGCCTTTTGACCAGAAGGCTACGGTGGGCATCACCTACATGCTCAAACTCGGCCACATGGTAGAGGACAAGATGCACGCCCGCTCCATCGGCCCGTACTCTCTCATCACCCAGCAGCCCCTCGGCGGTAAAGCCCAGTTCGGTGGCCAGCGTTTCGGTGAGATGGAGGTGTGGGCAATAGAAGCCTTCGGTGCTTCGCATGTGCTCCAAGAGATCCTCACCCTCAAGAGTGACGACGTGACCGGACGCAGCCGTGCCTACGAGGCTATCGTCAAGGGCGACCAGATGCCGCCTGCCGGTATTCCCGAATCGCTGAACGTCCTTCTGCACGAACTGCGCGGCCTCGGACTGAGCATCAAATTAGACTGATACCAGCGTTCCCACCTTTTTTCCAACAGACACACTCTTATACAAGAAAGATACTATGGCTTTCAAGAAAGATAACAAGGTCAAGAGCAACTTCACCAAGATTACGATCAGCCTGGCCTCTCCCGAAGAGATTCAAGCCAATTCTTACGGCGAGGTGCTCAAGCCCGAGACCATCAACTACCGCACCTATAAGCCAGAGCGCGACGGCCTGTTCTGCGAGCGCATCTTCGGCCCGACCAAGGACTTCGAGTGCAACTGCGGAAAGTACAAGCGCATCCGCTACAAAGGCATCGTCTGCGACCGCTGCGGTGTAGAGGTCACCGAGAAGAAGGTGCGCCGCGAGCGTGCCGGTCACATTTCGCTTGTCGTACCTGTGGCGCACATCTGGTACTTCAAGTCACTGCCCAACAAGATGGGCTATCTCCTCGGCTTGCCCACCAAGAAACTCGACGCAATCATCTATTATGAGCGCTATGTGGTGATCCAGCCCGGCGTGCTCGAGGGTGACTGCCAGAAGTTGGATATCCTCACCGAGGACGAGTACCTTGAATTGGTGAAGAAACTGCCTCAAGACAACCAATACCTTGAGGAGACCGATCCCAACAAGTTCATTGCCAAGATGGGTGCCGAGGCTATCTACGACCTGCTCCGCGGTCTCGATCTTGACGCCCTCTCCTATGAACTGCGCGACCATGCCAGCACCGACACCTCGATGCAACGCAAGAACGAGGCCCTGAAGCGTCTTCAGGTTGTTGAGGCCTTCCGTGCCAGCCGCGACATCAACAAGCCCGAGTGGATGATCATGAAGATACTTCCGGTCACGCCGCCCGACCTGCGCCCACTTGTTCCCCTCGATGGTGGACGTTTCGCCACCAGTGACCTGAACGACCTTTACCGTCGTGTGCTTATTCGCAACAACCGCCTCAAGCGTCTCATCGAGATCAAAGCGCCAGAGGTCATCTTGCGCAACGAGAAGCGCATGCTGCAAGAAGCTGTGGACAGCCTCTTCGACAACAGCCGCAAGAGCAGCGCCGTGAAGAGCGACAGCAACCGCCCGCTCAAGTCGCTCAGCGACAGCCTGAAGGGTAAGCAAGGCCGCTTCCGCCAGAACCTGCTCGGTAAGCGCGTGGACTATTCTGCACGCTCCGTTATCGTCGTTGGTCCTGAACTGAAGATGGGTGAGTGTGGCCTGCCCAAACTGATGGCAGCCGAACTCTACAAGCCGTTTGTCATCCGCAAACTCATTGAGCGCGGCATCGTGAAAACGGTGAAGAGTGCGAAACGCCTTGTGGACAAGCGCGACCCGATGATCTTCGACATCCTTGAATATGTAATGAAGGGCCACCCCGTGCTGCTCAACCGCGCTCCGACCTTGCACCGCCTCGGTATTCAGGCGTTCCAGCCCAAGATGATCGAGGGTAAAGCCATCCAGCTTCACCCGCTGGCTTGTACCGCGTTCAACGCCGACTTCGACGGTGACCAGATGGCTGTGCACCTCCCGCTCTCTAACGAGGCTATCCTTGAGGCGCAACTCCTGATGCTGCAGAGCCACAACATTCTTAATCCCGCCAACGGCACACCTATCACCGTGCCGTCGCAGGACATGGTGCTGGGCCTCTATTACATCACCAAGATCCGCCCGGGCGCAAAAGGCGAAGGCCTCACGTTCTATGGCCCCGAGGAGGCTATCATCGCCTACAACGAAGGGCGTGTAGATGTGCACGCACCGGTCAAGGTCATGGTGAACGACATCGAGAACGGCATCCCCGTACAGCATATTGTGGAAACCTCAGTGGGCCGCATCATCGTGAACGAACTCGTGCCCCGCGAGATTGGCTACATCAACACGATCGTCTCTAAGAAGTCACTGCGCGACATCATCACACGCGTCATCAAGTCGGTTGGTATGGCACGCGCCTGCGAGTTCCTCGATGGCATCAAGAACCTAGGCTACCGCATGGCCTATGAGGGCGGTCTCTCGTTCAACCTCGACGACATCATCATCCCCGACAGCAAGAAGGATATCGTGGCCAAGGGCAACGAGGAGATCGACCAGATCACAGCAAACTACAACATGGGTTTCATCACCGACAAGGAGCGCTACAACCAGGTCATCGACACGTGGTCGCACGCCAACACCGACCTCAAGAAGGTGCTGATGAAGGAGATGACCGAGGCCGACCAGGGCTTCAACGCCGTGTTCATGATGCTCGACTCCGGCGCCCGTGGCTCCGCCGAGCAGATCGCACAGTTGGCAGGTATGCGTGGTCTAATGGCCAAACCGCAGAAAGCAGGAGCTGAGGGCAATCAGATCATTGAGAACCCCATCCTGTCGAACTTCAAGGAGGGTATGTCGGTGCTTGAGTACTTCATCTCCACGCACGGTGCCCGTAAGGGTTTGGCCGACACCGCTCTGAAGACAGCCGACGCCGGATACCTCACCCGCCGTTTGGTGGATGTCAGCCACGACGTGATCATCACCGAGGAGGACTGCGGCACACTGCGCGGCCTCGTCTGCTCCGCATTGAAGGACGGCGACGAAGTTATCTCCTCGCTCGGCGAGCGCATACTCGGTCGTGTCACGGTGCACGACATCATCCACCCCGTCAGCGGCAAGCTCATCCTCGCCGCCGGTGAGGAAATCACTGAGGCCATCGCCGCAGAGATCGAAGCCTCGCCTATCGAGAGCGTGGAGATACGTTCCGTACTCACTTGCGAGAGCAAGCACGGCGTTTGCCAGAAGTGCTATGGTCGCAACCTTGCCACCAGCAAGATGGTGCAGATCGGCGAGCCCGTTGGCGTCATCGCCGCGCAGTCCATAGGTGAACCCGGTACGCAGCTCACGCTCCGCACGTTCCACGCAGGCGGTGTGGCCGGCGATGCTGCAGCCAATGCAACCATCGTGGCCAAGAGCGACTGCCGCGTAGAGTTCGAGGAACTCCGCACCGTGAACGTCACCGAGGAAGACGGCACGCCGGGTAAGGTCGTAGTGAGCCGCCTGACAGAAGCCCACTTCGTGGACGAGAACACGGGCATCATCCTGTCAGTAGTCAATGTGCCCTACGGAAGCCACCTCTTTGCTGAAGACAAGCAGGTGGTGGAGAAGGGCAAAATCATCGCCAAGTGGGATCCGTTCAACGCCGTCATCGTGACCGAGGACTCCGGACGTGTGCAGTTTGAAGATGTGGTGGAAGGCGTCACCTACCGCGTGGAAGAGGACGAAGCCACCGGCTTGCGCGAGCGCATCGTGATTGAGTCCAAGGAGCGCAACCGCGTGCCTGTGGCTCATATCCTTGACGAGAACGGGCAGGTAGTTCGCACCTACAACTTCCCCATCAACGGCCACATTGCCGTGGAGGACGGGCAGCAACTCGCTGCGGGCGACATCCTTGTCAAGATACCGCGTGCGGTCAGCAAGGCTGGCGACATCACCGGCGGTCTGCCCCGTGTCACGGAACTCTTCGAGGCCCGCAACCCGAGCAACCCCGCCGTGGTCAGCGAAATCGACGGAGAAATCACGATGGGCACCGTGAAACGCGGTCATCGCGAGATTATCGTCACCAGCAAACTCGGCGAAGTGAAGAAATACCTCGTCTCGCTCTCCAAGCAAATCCTTGTGCAGGAGAACGACTTCGTGCGTGCCGGCACACCGCTAAGCGACGGCTCCGTCACCCCCGCCGACATCCTGGCAATCCAAGGCCCCACAGCGGTGCAGGAATACATCGTCAATGAGGTTCAAGACGTGTACCGCCTGCAGGGAGTGAAGATCAACGACAAGCACTTTGAAGTCATCGTGCGCCAAATGATGCGTAAGGTCGAGATCGAAGAACCCGGCGACACCCGCTTCCTCGAGCAGGAACTGGTGGACAAGCAGGAGTTCGCCGAAGAGAACGACCGCATCTGGGGCAAGAAGGTTGTCACCGATCCCGGCGACAGCGAGGTGATGAAGAAAGGTATGATCGTCACCGCCCGCAAGTTGCGCGACGAGAACTCCCAACTCAAGCGACGCGACCTCAAGCCCGTAGAGACGCGCGATGCCGTGCCTGCCACCAGCCGTCAGATACTTCAGGGCATCACCCGTGCGGCCTTGCAGACCAAGAGTTTCATGAGTGCCGCCTCCTTCCAGGAGACCACCAAGGTGCTCAACGATGCCGCCATCCGTGGCAAGACCGACTACCTCGAGGGCATGAAGGAGAACGTCATCTGCGGACACCTCATCCCCGCCGGTACTGGCCTTCGCCAATTCCAGCGCATCGTGGTCGGCGACAAGGCCGAATACGAACGCCTCCAGCAGTTGGAAGAGGAAGGCCGCGAGGACGACTGACTGAAAGCAAGACGTGCGTAGCCATTGGGCTAATCCATCTCGCTGCGCCGCCTGCCAAAGACAACACATAGCAGTATATTAAGAGGGTGCGCCTTGTATGCGCACCCTCTTTTTGTAGTTGTTCAATGTCCTTTATCTGGAACGTTACCTCAATATATCTCTTGAATACCACCAAACAAAGTCCGTGTGACTTTAAAGTCACAGCTTGTGACTTTAAAGTCACACGGATGTAGTTTTGATTAGAACGGATGTAGTTTTTCTCGCCCCCTTGTTCAGATTGTATCGGCGGCATGGCAGACGAAAAAACAGGGCGGGAAGTCCTGTTGTTTTGTCATGCAGTAGCGCGATGAGGGAGTTAAAAGTTCCTGCGGCTTTGTTCCCATACGGAATTATCAGGCAAAGTTTGATTTCGCAGGATAAATCATAAGCCCATATCGGCCGTCGGAAAGGAAAAGTGGGAGAAAATTTTGTTGGGCAGGCAAGTTGTCCTATCTTTGCACCCGCTTCCGCAAAAGGGAGCGCACAACTATTTTTTCATTCTTATTTCATTTTCTTCATCTATGTACTTAGATTCTCAGAAGAAGCAAGAGATCTTTGGCAAGTACGGAAAGTCCAACACGGATACCGGTTCCCCTGAGAGCCAGATCGCCCTGTTCTCCTACCGTATTGCCCACCTGACGGAGCATGTCAAGGCCAACCGTAAAGATCATACGACAGAAAGGGCCTTGGTGAAACTCGTGGGTAAGCGCCGTGCGCTGCTCAACTATGTAAAGCGTCAGGATGTGGAGCGCTATCGCGCCATCATCAAGGCTCTCGGCTTGCGTAAGTAACACGTGGGCAAAAACCACCCGAAAAGAACCCGTCTCTGAAACTTCAAAGGCGGGTTTTTTTATGGGTAAGCAAGACAAGGCGTGCTCCCGTGGAGCGTTCAGTTGTAAACGCTGAGATTGTTCAGCCCATCGTAATCCACGTGGTATCTGTGCAACACCGTGGCTTTGCTCACTCCCTCCACCAGGATGGCCTGCGGATTGTCGAGGCTGTAGGCGCAGTGGCATTTGGGACAAGCGAGGCGGGTAGTGGACTCAAACTGCAACGGTCTGCTTACGAAGCCGAGGTAGCAGTTCGGGCAGGCCAGGTCGTAGGCTTCAAGGCCCTTGCCATAAACCGGCGTGCCGATGACGAAGCCCGAGAGACAGATGTAGGACAGTTTCAGATCGAGCGCGTCGGGGAAGTAGGTATAGGGGTTTGAGAGGGCCTCGTTTGACGTGATGATGTATTTGTTCTCGTTGTTGCGACGCACGATGAAGAATGCCCCGGGCATACCCCCAAGGGCGGCCTTCATCTGCGGCACAGTGGCGCAGGTTCGGAAGGTGAACCTCGCTGGAACGTTGCTGTAGGCGTTTTGCACGCTGTCGTCCGTGCAACCTACCAGCAGGAACATGAGCCACAACAGGACTGAAAGCCTAACTACGCGCTTCATTGTGGGATAAATCGTCAAATGCCGAACGTGTGCGTTGGGTCGCGAGCGGGAACACCCCCGTTCCCATTCACACCATTGCCAACACGGAGGCCAATCCCTCAGCAGCCTTACTCAGGGGGCCGCTGACCATGCCGCGCATAAACATATTGACTTCTGCCCCAATAACCACCTTGAGGTTGGTGGCTTGCTCGCCGCCCGGTGTGAGATTAAGCGTCAGTGTGACGGGGATGGGCGAGTTGTCGGCCTTCATCTGCACGAGCGACGGCGCCTGACGATTGGTGATGCGCAGGGTGATGTCGCCGAGGGGCGAAGACACACTCAGGCTGTCTTTGTCGCACTTGATGGCCTGGAGGGTACTCTTCACCGTGTCGCGGTACTGCTCCGGCACCTGTTCTATCTTCTCTGCAAATTCGGGGGTGTTGATTTTCTCGCGAAGTGACGCCAGCACGGAGAGGTCGGAGAGGCGCGCGTAGGCTTCGGTAATGGGACGGGCCATGGTTTTCAGCCCGCTTTCATAATTCTGCATAAGATGTGGAGTTAAAAGAATGGAGTTATGAAGGGGAGTTAAAAGAATGGAGTTATGAAGGGGAGTTAAAAGAATGGAGTTATGAAGGGGAGTTAAATTGAACGTTAGTCATTGACCCTTGACCATTGACCACCAGAACATTGCCAATACCGGCTGCAAAGGTTTTGCCTACCTGGGAGCGCGGGCGTCTC